>JBKJLG010000244.1:0-3306 GCA_046596995.1 Chitinophagaceae bacterium | reverse complement strand
TTGCAAATAAATAAATTCTTGTCATTGTAGAGTGTCATTAAGCTTGCAGGCAACTCAAATATATACGAAAGTTTTGATGCCCAACAATTTTTTAAATCCTCTAATCTTCAAGAGATTACGCCAAAAAAGCGAAACTTAACTCTTGCGTATTTTCAATTGTCTGCGCTTATTTAAAAGTTGCATGGATTAGATAATCGATTGACATATTTTATTTAGCAAAACACAATTAAAGCTCCATAAAGGTATTCCGATGAAAGGATTGCAACGCAACGATGATCCCACAAGGGACTTAAGCTGGTACCAAAAAGAATGTAACAATAGTTGCGCCCGCTACAAATTTAAAATGGATGAAATATTATCTGCATCAAAAAATTTTTTTTTATTACTTCAAATATTTATCAAACCATGCAACATACCTCTCAAACCTGTCTTTAATAAAACTTGGCTGTGTAATGCCATGAAACTGGTTGGGATAAATTATTAATTCAGTAGGAACATTTAAGGTGCGGAGTGCCTGGTACATTTGCTCACTACCTGCAGCGGGAACATTAAAATCTTTTTCTCCCACCATAAACTGTGTTGGTGTTTTTATCCTGTCAGCATGAAGGAAAGGGTAGGAGAGTTTTAAATATTTCTCAATATTATTTCCTTTCCAGGGTTCGCCAAGTTCATAGTTATATTGATTTATATATTGATCTACACCATATAATGATAATGGATTTGCTACACCGGCACCGCTGCTTGCCGCTTTAAAGCGTGTGTCAGTGGCTATTGTGTAATTGGTTAGTATGCCTCCATAACTCCATCCTGCAATACCCATCCTGTTAGGGTCGGCAATACCTTTTGCCACCAAATAATCTGTAGCGCCAATAATGTCCAGCACTTCTTTATTTCCCCAATCTGCAGAAATGATCCTTGAAAATTTTATACCACGACCGTTGCTACCGCGATAATTTACTGCAGCAACTGCATAACCATGTGCTGCCAGCATTTGCCTTGTCATGTCAAAACCCAATTCATCCTGCGAGGTTGGCCCGCCATGTATGTAAAGAATAAGTGGAAGATTTTGTTTAGTCGTGTTGGGGGGATAATACAAAAGCCCGGAAACCATTTGACCATCTTTGCTTTTGGAAGAAAATTTTTCGACCGTTGCAAACAACAAAGAATCGGTGAACTTGTTTTGTATGGTTGTTAACCTTCTTTCATTATTTCCGTCAATTACAAATAATTCTGCCGGCCTTTGCGGCTCACTCATAAATGAAAGCCAATTGCCGTTAGCGCCTTGTTCCAGGGAAGTATAGCTCCTGTCGCCACCCATAATTTTTTTCATTGTTTTGGTGGCAACATCAAATTGTACAATGTAACGCAACCTGTCATCTGCAACCAACGCTGCAACACTTTTTCCATCTGCTGACCAACGGGGATTTAAAACAGGAAGATCAATTCCTTGTGATAATATAACAGGATCACCACCATTCGTATTAATGATGCAAATGCCATTCTGGTCGTACATTTCAAACATTGCATCAGAGCCACTTCTTGTGTAAGCGATCCAATTACCATCAGCACTCCATTGCGGCGAGTTGTCGCTTCCGTTCCATGTAGTTAATTTTTTTGGCTGTGCTCCTTTCTTTGCATCAATTATCCAGATGTCGGAATTTTCATTCCTGTCAGGCTCTTCAGAGCGGTTGCTTACAAAGGCAATTCTTGTTCCGTCAGGACTCCATTTTGCATCCCCTTCATTATAAATACCATTGGTTAATTGCTCTGTTTTTTTTGTAGCGATATCAAAAATGTATAAATGATTTCTTCCTGTATCGTACCTGTAACCCGTAACGTCTTGTTTAAATTGGTACCTGTTTATTATGTAAGGTTTTGGTGGTTTATTTTTAGATGTGTCTTTTACATCGTTCATCACCAATAATAATTTTTTGCTGTCAGGGCTCCAGCTGTAGCTACCAAGATCGTTCTTTACATCGGTAAGCTTTATTGCTTCACCACCTCTGCGGTCCATCAGCCATACCTGAGATGAAGTTCCCTGTCGTGATGAAATAAACGAAATATATTTTCCATCGGGGCTCCACCTGGGGCTGCTTTCGCCATCAGGGCTGTTTGTTAACTGTACTGTTTCTTTTCCATCCCAACTAGTCATCCAAACGTCAGCATTTCTTTTATCCTTTGCAGAGTCAATGGTGCTTACAGTATAAGCAACCCATTTTCCGTCAGGCGAAACATTTGCATCACTCAATGTTTGCAAACGGTAAATATCACCGGGGCGAAGTACACGTTTAATTGTTTGCGAAAAAATATTATAAGATAAACCTAAAAGGAAAAGGAGTATAGTGATATGTTTCATAACTATTTAAAATTGTAGAGGAAAAATAAAGATTTTTTTGTTCACACGTTTTTCTGAGGAACAATTATTTCAAACTGCTCATATCAACAGGGGCAAAAGAAGTAAATACACTTTCAGGAACGTTATTAAAAACCTGTATGTCGCTTATCTTTCGTTCTCCCCGTGAACCGGAGAGTTTAATTTTTCCAAAGGTTTTGTAATCATCCCAGGGTAATACAAAATTGGGTTTGGGTTGACTGGCTTCTTTATAAAATGACCACTGATCTACCAGATGCGTTTTTTTATTTACCCAAACATTAAAAGCATTGTTAGGTGTTACCCCTACGCCTTTGTATGTAAGCCGCACTACGTGTGACTTTGCGCCTTTCTGTGTTGTGTCTTCATTTATATATTTCAACGTTACGCCGGGGTCTTTCATTTTAAATGGCATTACTAACCAATATGAATCATTGATCCAAATATTTTTTCCTTCTTGTAAATATTTTGCAAGAGAATCAGCATTTGTCAACTCCGCACCATTTTTAAAAACTTTGCCCGTTAAATTATTAATATTCACCAGGATCTTGGTATCATTTTTTACATTTTCAATTCTAACATTGCCGGTATATTTATCCCAGATCAATTTGCGGCTTCCAAAAAAGTTCCAGCTGATAAAGTGTGTAGCATCCCAATTTTTTTTACCACCACTTGCCTTCATTACATCATCAGCAATTTTTATTGCTTTGGCGTCAGAATCTTTTTCGATAAACATCTGCGAATACACGGAATCACTGCCGGCAAATATTATAAGTAATGCTAACACTGTAATTTTCTTGATACAATTTTTCATTTTTATTTTTTATTTATGGATGCAAAGTGATGATACTTGCCTATTGGTGTTACCAAAGTTGAAGGTAAGAACTATAAGACGGAATAATTTATTACTTCCTCAATATTTTTTCCATTGTTTT
>JBKJLG010000217.1:0-4952 GCA_046596995.1 Chitinophagaceae bacterium | reverse complement strand
AAAACTTCATCTTCGCCAACAAAGCATGGCGAAATTATGGCAATGGGCATACCGGTAATTACAAATAGTGGCGTGGGAGATGTAGAAGAGGTTACTGATAAATTCAATAGCGGTTATGTAATTAAATCTTTTACTGCAGATGAATATAAAAAAGTGATTGTCCAAATACTCTCTGGCTCCTCTTTTGATACCCGGGAGATAATTAAAGGCGCGAAAAGCTACTATAATTTAGAAACAGCTGTTAAAAAATATGCTGATGTGTATAATTTGATTTTATCAAAAAACAGTTGATTTCTTTTGAAGATCAATTCATTATATAATTTTTCCTGTAAATATTACCTTTTTTAGAATCAATAACTGTCCGGCCAGTCTTCTATTTTTTAACATTTACAATATGTAAACGTCTTTGTCGTTTATATTCTATATCCAGGTTAATTCAAAAAATCCTAACATCCAATTTCTATGAGTAAGGTAATTGTAGTTGTAGTCACCCATAATCGCCAAAAGCCTTTGGCAGAGTGCATTACAGGGCTGAGAAACCAAACCCGTAAGCCCGATTCTATTCTTGTTATAAACAATGGCAGTACCGATAATACTGAAACCTGGTTGCAGCAGCAAAAAGATCTTGATTATATAACCCAAAAAAATATCGGCGGAGCCGGAGGATTTAATACCGGAATTAAAGAAGCTTACGACAGAGGCTTTAGCTGGATTTGGCTTATGGATGACGATGGCTACCCAAAAGCAGATGCACTTGAAAAACTTTTACAGGATGATAATGAAGAATTGTGCATGCGTAATTGCGCAGTTATAAACAAGGCAGATAAGCAAAGTTTTGTTTGGAAAACAAAAAATTACTCAGGACTGAACGAGGTTAAAGAAAGAGTTATTCAAAATGTAGCCCACCCATTTAACGGTACTTTGTTACACAGAAAAATAATTGAAAGAGTTGGTCTGCCGAAGGCAAACCTTTTTGTATGGGGAGATGAAACAGAATATTACTACCGGATAATTAAAACAAACAAAATTCCATATTGTACAATTGCTGATAGTATTCATTATCACCCTGCATCTTCATTTAATTATAAAAAAGACTGGAGCATACAATCGGGTTGGAAAATGTACTACTATGTGCGTAACCGGTTTTTTGTTTTGCAAAGCAAATTCAGTAAAAACAGCATGCTTGCCATGGCGTTGTATGTTGGGTTTTTAATTGCTTTTGCAGGTACCATTCTTGTTTTTCAAAAAAGCAATAAAATTAAAAAGATAACCTTTTTATTTTGGCCTGCGGCAGATGCTTTTACAAATAATTTTAAAGCAACACCAACTTACATTACCGCAAGGCTTAATACAAATATAAGGGGCAGCATATTTTCATACTTTACAAGCAGCGCAAGAGTATTTAAAACCTATATAGGTACCGGTACTTCCCCTGTTATGCAAAAGCTGGAGAGAGCATAAAGCCATAAACCTTACTAATATTTTTTTACACAATGGGCTACAGCGATTTTTTATTATTCCCTTTTTACCTGCTCATTTTTACACTTTTTTTTAAAAGGATAAGAAAGAAATACAACGATCCGTTATTGCAGAAATACCACAAGCAGGCATATTGGATAAAAGTAGTAGCCTGTATAGCCTTTACCATATTTAATGTTTATGTCTCCCAGGGAGACTCTTTTGGTTTATACCATAAAGAAGGTGTAAACATGTATAATATGATATTGAAAGATGCAGAAAATATTAAATGGCTTTTTGGCAAAGGCGAAGATTTTGATCAAACATTATTGAAAGACCCATGGAATGCCGGCTATTTTAAAGCAGAAAATAATTATTTGGTTACCCGGCTTGTGGCAGTTTTTTCCTTTATAACATTTGGCAAATACTCTGTAATAAATTTAATTTTTGCACTTATAGCATTTACGGGTGCATGGAAACTTTTTTTGTTTTTTTATGAACAATACCCACAACACCATAAAAAATTTGCCATTGCAATTTTATACCTGCCTACTTTTGTTTTTTGGAGTTCGGGCATTTTAAAAGACACTTTATGTATTGCCGCCCTGGGCTGGATTACTTATGCCATTTATGAGTTGTTGGTAAGAAAGCGTAGTTTTTTTAAAAATGTAACCCTGCTCACATTTTGGGGTAGCATACTTATTGTTTTAAAAGTGTACATCTTCATTTCTTATGTACCCTTCTTTATTTTGTTCATTTTTTTGAAGAATATTGAAATAATGAACAACCGCTTTTTAAAATATATGATTGCACCACTGATAATTGCATTTTCCCTGTTTGGTTTTTTTAAAGTGCTCAATTCATTTGGCGATCAGTTAGACCAATACGCAGTAAAAGATATTACTAAAAGCATAAAAACATATAATATCAATTATGCAAAACAATCAAACTCTGCCAGTTCTAATTTCACCCTGGGTACCGAGTTTGATGGCTCTGCTACAGGACTTGTAAAACTTGCTCCTGCAGCCCTGATAGCAACTTTGTTCCGCCCCTATTTATGGGAATCTAATAAATTTTCAACCTTATTATCATCAATCGAAAGCCTGATAATGATGCTTTTTACTTTATACATAATTATTAAAGCAGGCATTTTTAAATTTTTCAAATACATAATAAAAGACCCTCTCATCATGTATTGCTTTTTGTTTTCATTTGTATTTGCATTATTTGTAGGTGCTACCACGCTTAATTTTGGAAGTTTGGTAAGGTATAAAATTCCCTGCCTTCCTTTTTATGTTATCTCTTTGTTTTTAATTTATGAAAAAGTAAAAGAAAGAGCAAAATTTAAGCTTACGCATAGATCAGTGCAGATAAATACAGAACCCCACCTTACTTTTAATTTAGCTACCTAAATTTTGTGCACCTTGTGCCTTCTTTATTTTCAGGAATATAGAGTTATTTTGCTGTGAAACTGATACTACATGTGCGGAATTGCCGGCGCCATAAATTTTCAACTCTCACCTGCTATTATTAATAGTGTAATGCGTCACCGTGGGCCTGATGATCAGGACGCATATGCAGCAGGGCAAGTAAATTTTTATCATCTCCGCCTTTCAATTCTTGATATTGCTTGTGGGCACCAGCCTATGCACCTTGATGATAAATACACCATTATTTTCAACGGAGAAATTTATAACCACCAGGAAATAAGGAAAGAGTTTAATATTACCGGTAAAACAAATTCTGACACAGAAACTTTGTTGCTTTTGTACCAGCGCTTTGGAACAGATTTTTTGCAATACCTGGATGGTATGTTTGCTTTTGCCATACACGATAAAACAAAAAATACACTTTTCCTTGCAAGAGACAGAGCAGGAAAAAAGCCGTTGTATTATTATAAGGATAAGGAAAAAATTGTTTTTGCCAGTGAATTAAATTGCCTGAAGGCTTTGCTGCCATTGCAAATGGAAGAAAATAACTTTTACCATTTTTTGAGGCTCGGTACATTTTATAAAGAACTAACGCCTTACAAAAATGTAAAAGAATTAAAGGCTGCTACTTTTTTAGAAATAGATTGCAATACACTTTCCATTGCTGAAACTAAATGGTGGAACATTAATGATATTTATTTAAAAGAGAATAATGACAGCTTTGAACAAAGCCTGAATATAGTAGATGAATTTTTGCACAAAGCGGTAAAACGTAGGCTGGAATCATCAGACCTGGAAGTCGGATGCTTTTTAAGCGGCGGTATTGATAGTGGCTTGGCCACCGCTATTGCCAGTGAATATAACCACTCACTAAAAACATTTACGATTTCGTTTGATGGTGAATATAACGAAGCGCCGCTGGCAAAACTTGTGGCAAATAAATACAAAACCCATCATACAGAAATAAAAATATCTTTTGATAATTTAAAAAACGATTTGGAAAAAATTCTTTCAAATTATGGCGAGCCTTTTTTTGACAGCTCTGCAATTCCATCATATTATGTAAGCAGAGAAGCCAAAAAACATTTAACAGTAATTTTAAATGGCGATGGCGCCGATGAATTATTTGGCGGCTACCGACGCTATGTACCTTTTGCCAAATATGATTTTTTTAAAAAGAATTTATTGGTAAAAGGTGGAGCAAAATTTATTAAAAATGTGTTGCCTTCATCCAATAACAAAAAATCTAAATACAATTATTTATATAGATTGGCTTCGCTTGCTTCAAAGTCTCACCTGGAAATTTATTTGTCTGCAGGTGTAGATATTTTTGAAGATTTCGAGGAAAACATTTTGGCTGATCACGATTACATGCAGCCCATTAAACAAGATTTTGAGCTTATCGCAAACAGTAAATTATCGGGGCTAAAAAAGATAATGAACATAGATTTTGATACCAATCTTTTCAGTGATCTTTTGGTGAAGATGGATATTGCCACTATGGCAAATTCACTGGAGGGCAGAAGCCCTTTTTTAGGCAAAGATCTATTGGAATATGTTCCTTCAATCAACGATAAATACAAAATAAATGGGTTATCTACAAAATATTTATTGCGGCAACTTGCAAAAAAATATTTACCCGAACAACTCGTTAATCAGCCTAAAAGAGGTTTTGAAATCCCTTTAAAAAAATGGGTTAATAATGAATTGAAAGAAATGATTTTTGATTATCTCACAAGTGAAAATGCATTTCACAAAAAGTTTATCAAAAAAAGTTTTACAGATGATCTGCTGCATAAAAAAGTAAATATTTCAGAAGAAAAAAGAGCCAAAATATTATGGATGCTTCTTTCGTTGGAAATTTGGCATAAAAAAGTTTACCTACATGAATAAAAAACTTATTCGCATAACTACAGTGCCAATGGCGTTGCGTTATTTACTGCAGGGGCAAATGAAGTACATGAAGCAAAATGGCTTTGCTGTTTTAATGATAAGCGATAACGGAAAAGAGTTGAATGAATTAATTCAAACTGAAGAATGTGAGCATATAATTGTTCCCATGAC
>JBKJLG010000186.1:0-6944 GCA_046596995.1 Chitinophagaceae bacterium | reverse complement strand
TGCAGTATATGTTTTACCGGTACCGGCAGGGCCAATGGCAAAAACAATATCATTCTTATCAATGGATTGCACCATCTTTTTTTGATTGGCTGTACGGGCTCTCACCGTTTTTCCGTTAGGGCCAAAAACCAAAACATCATTAGGATTTTTTTCCTTAAAATTATCAATCACCGTTTCGTGATCTCCGCCCAATATCTGCTCAAGATAATTTTCGCTCATGTGGCCGTTTCTTTCCAGATATTGAACTGCAAGCCCAATCTTATCTTTGGCGTCTTCAATTTGTTCAGGCGCACCGCTTAGCTTTATTTGTGTGCCACGGCTGAGGATTTTAAGGCGGGGAAATTTTTTCTTAAGGATATCTAATTTTCCGTTGTTTACTCCAAAAAATTCAATGGGATTAACCGTTTCAAGGTTAATGATGGCGTCTGTCAATTAGTTTTCATTTTATCGTTCACAATTCCCTCTTCAACAGGGTTTTTCAATAAGTGTTATTCAAATATAAAAAGTGAAAAACAGCTTTGCTAAATTACTTATTAACACATGGTTGAAAAAGTTAAAAAAATATTAATAGAGATAAGAAAAACACTTTATTATCTTACAGAGAAACACATTCTATGCTTAAAAATATTTTTGCCTTGTTCGTAAATTTTATCAGCATGTGTGTTTGCTTTTATTAATATTTAAGAATAAATAATTCTAATCAAAAAAATTATAAATATGCAGCCCAAAATATTAGTCAGCTTTCTTCTTCTCTTATTAAATTTATTTTGTGCGGCGCAGGATACAACGCAACAAACCATTAAAGGCCGGCAGAACAGTGCAGCCCAACAACAAAAGCCTTATGTAATATTAATTTCTGCAGATGGTTTTAGACCTGACCTGGCAGAAAAATACAATGCAACAAATCTTTTACGTTTGAGAAATGAAGGTGTGCAGGCTGCTTACATGCTTGCTTCTTATCCGTCACTCACTTTTCCCAATCATTACACAATCGCAACAGGTTTATATCCTGCCCACCATGGTTTGGTTGATAATAATTTTTATGACGCAAAAAAGAATCAGCTATTCAGTATGAGCAATAAAATATTTGCTAATGACAGCTCCTGGTACGGTGGTACACCCTTGTGGGTTTTAGCAGAAAAACAGAATATGCTTAGCGCCAGTTATTTTTGGGTGGGCTCCGAAACTGGGATACAAGGCATAAGACCATCTTACTTTTATTGGTATAATGAGAAAACAATTATTGATACAAGGCTGGATGCATTAAAAAAATGGCTTCAGTTGCCGGAAGATAAACGGCCACACCTGATAACTTTTTATTTTTCTGAAGTCGATCATGAAGCACATATTTATGGTATTGATTCTAAACAAACTGCCGAAGCCGTAAAATTTGTAGATGAAAGTATAGGAAGAATGGTGGCTGAAATAAATAAACTCAACCTCCCTGTAAACTACATTTTTGTTTCCGATCACGGAATGACCAAAGTTGATACTGAACAGGCAATACCTTTGCCAGCACCCGTGGATACCAGTAAATTTTTTGTGCCCCGCAGCAGCTCACAACTTAATTTGTATGCAAAAGACAAAGCGTTTATAAAACCAACTTTTAAAGCGCTTAAGAAAATCGCCGCCAACTATGATGTTTATCTTAAAAATAAAACTCCCCGGCGCTGGCATTACAATAAAAAAAATGACTGGTATAACCGGATCGGCGACATAATTCTTACTCCTCATCTTCCGGCATTTTTTAATATTGGCACAAGAAAAGATACCAATATTGGTAAGCATGGGTTTGATAATTATCTACCGGATATGCATGCAACTTTTTATGCCTGGGGGCCGGCTTTTAAGCAATCTTTAAAAATAGATGGTTTCGAAAACATTCACATCTATCCATTAATTGCAGAAATATTGGGCCTTGATTATGAAAGAAAAGAAATTGACGGACGGCTAAAAGTTTTAAAACCTATCTTAAAATAATTAAAACTTTGCAAGCAACTTAAAATTGATAAGCCTTGGTGTAAGGCGGTTTGGTATGGCAAATGTGTTATTGGCAAAATCTTTTATCAATTGATAGCTGATGGTATTTCTTCTGTCAATAAGGTTAAAAACTTCAAGGCTTGCCCAAATATTTTCAAAACTGCGAAACGGGCTATGGCTGCGCCTGATAAATTTTTCACTTAAAAGCAAAGCACTAAAGCCAACATCAATGCGTATGTAGGGCTCAATAATAAGTGCGTTGCGGTATTGTACGCTACCAGGAATATTGTAACTCATATTGCTGCCATAAAGCGTGCTTAAATGCACTTTAAAATTTTTATTGGTAGATAAATAATCCTGCAGAAATAATCCTAAGGTTAAAGTGCGGTCAGTTGGGCGGCGTACATAACCAACATCTGTAAGCACACTATCTTTTACTACCCGGTCAGTGCTTTGGGCTGTAATAAATTGTCCGGCTGCATTTTTATACCGGTAATAAAAATCGTTTTTAATGTTTTCTTTGCTACGCATAAAACCCAGGCTCAGCCAACTTTCGGCATCTTTTACCAGCTCGCCGTACAACCTTGTTTCAATGCCTGCTGCATAGGCTTTTGCATTGTTGTTGCCAAAATATTGCAGGCGTACATTATCAATATCATAAGGTATTACATCCCTCATATTTTTGTAATAAGCTTCTGTTGTAATGCGAAAAGGACGGGTGGTGTTTTTAAAATTATAATCGAAGCCGGCAACAAATTGCAAACTCTTTTGGCTTTTTAACGATGTATTTAATGTGCCGTTGCTTCTTCTGTACTCACGGTAAAATGGCGGCTGATTGTAAATGCCGGCTGCAATTTTAAATATAATATCCTTTGTCCAATTGGGTTTATAACTTATTTGCATGCGTGGGCTAATTAACAATTCTTTACTTAAAGAATTATAATTGTACCTCACACCAATTTGCATAGTAACATCTTTCACACTATCACCCAGGCGAATATTATCTTGTATGTACCCACTAAATTTATTTATTGACAAATGCGAATTCGAAAGCATCACATTATTCAGTTGTAAATTATTTGGGTTGTAGGGCAGCGAATAACCTGCGCTGTCTTTAAATTCCCATTCGTGCAGTTTGTCTTTTATAATTGTTCGGTCAGCATTTATCCCCCATTGGATAAAATGTTTGCCTTTGTCAAAACTTCCCTTGTTACCTATGTTCCAAACATTAATATTTAATTTATTGCGGGCATAGGTTTGGTATAAACCTGCGCCTAATGGGTTTATAATTTGTCCAAAGGTTACATTGGCTTTGTCAAAATCTCTTTCTCCAAAAAGATAAGCTCCTAAAATATCTATGTTTTCATTTTCATTATTTTCAAAATGACTAAACATCCATTTTAACCGCAAATTTTTAGATGCCTGCTGCAATAAACTTAACCCAATAAGGTTGGTGTTGTAGCTGTCTTTTTCTCTTCCTTCAAAAAAAATATCAAGGCCAATACTTGCAGAAAAAAGGGGTGAAAAAACAGATGTTGTTTTTTGTGCAGATTCTGGAATGAATAAGAATTCAGTTCCTGAAATAATTCCTAATAATTCTAACTGAAGTTTTTGAGAAAGCTGGTATGTAAGATATGCTTGCATATCAGCGGAGGTTGGAATGTAATTGCCTTTAGTTTCCTGGCTTGCCAGTAAGTTTTTATTGCTTTTACTGCGTACACCCAGCAGGTAAGTAAATTTATTTTTAGCCCCTTCCAAATGTAATCCTTGCTCAAGCAAACTAACGTAAACTGATCCACCAAAAGCTTTAGGCTTTTTGTATTGAATATCCAAAACACTGCTCATTTTATCGCCATACTTTGCCTGAAAGCCGCCGTTGTAAAAATTTATATTCCGGGTTAGCTCAGGGTTAATAAAGCTCAACCCTTCCTGTTGCCCACTTCGCACTAAATAAGGACGAAAAATTTCAAAATCATTTAGGTAGATAAGATTCTCATCATAATTTCCGCCACGTACATTGTATTGCGAGGTGAGCTCGTTATTACTACCAACCAGAATTTTTATAAGCCCTTCTACACCCCCAACTGTGCTTGGGAGGGCAATAGCATTTTTAGGATTTATTTTTGTAAGCCCGGTTTCTTTTCTTTCTCTTTCATCTGTTATGGTAACGTTTTCAAGAATTTTATTATCACGTTGTAATATAATATTGATGTTCTGTTGCTCACCATTTTTTAAGTAAAGATTTTTTTGCTGTGTGCCATAACCCAAAAAGGAAAATGTAAGTGCAAACACTTTGTCTGCTGCTACCCGTATTTTAAAAGTTCCTGAATCTGATGTAAGAACGCCATTTTGATAACCAAGAACGGTTATGGTGACATGAGATAAAGGGTTATTATTTTCATCAACAACTTTACCAGATACAACCGCTGATTTTTGTGCACGGCAAAAGGATGAAATAAAAATTATTAAGAAAAGAAAAAGATATTTTATCAGCTTATACAATGCATTAGTTTAGGCTAGCCAAAGTTATAAGAAAACAGATTACAGCAAGATGATATTATTGGATAGCTATATTTACTGTTATCCTTTTTTCAGCAAGAAAAAGATTAGTGTTTTAAGCTTTCTGCCCATCTTGTTTAAGAAAAGAAAATCGAACTGTTTATGAAATTCTATTTTACAATGATTTCAATTGCTTAATTACGGCGACGGGATCAGCCGCAGTAAAAACCGTATTGCCCGCCACCAAAACATCTGCTCCTGCATCAACAATTTGTTTTGCATTTTCTAATGTAACCCCACCATCAACTTCTATCTTAGCATTTGTATTTAATTCGTTAATCATTTGGCGCAAAGCTTTTATTTTTTCCAGTGTATGCGGAATAAAACTTTGTCCGCCAAAGCCGGGATTAACACTCATCATGCAAACCAAGTCAATATCAGGCAATACGTCACGTAATAGTTCAACCCTCGTATGCGGATTAATGGCAACACCCGCCTTCATTCCCAGTGATTTTATCTGCTGAATATTTCTGTGCAAATGAGGGCAGGCTTCAATATGTACAGTAAGATGATCTGCACCGGCATCTTTAAAAGCTTCAACATATTTTTCAGGCTCAAGTATCATCAGATGCACATCAAAAGGCTTTGCAGTTGTTTTTCGCAGTTGCTTTATTATGTTCATGCCAAAACTTATGTTCGGCACAAACCTTCCATCCATTACATCCAGATGAAACCAGTCAGCTTCGCTTTCATTAAGCATTTTGCATTCATCACCAAGCTTTAAAAAGTTAGCAGATAAAAGTGAAGGAGCAATTAAAGGCATGTTTAAAGTTTTTAGTTTACAGTTTTATTGGAGTGTTTTTAATGAATCTCTTGCTTCCATAAAATTTTTATCATACATAAGTGCCGTTTGGTAGCTTTCAATTGCTTCCTGTTTTTTATTTAATTTTTTAAAACAGTTACCCAGCCAATAATATCCCTCATCAAAATTGTTTTGTATGGTTACCGCACGGGTTAAAACTTTTATAGCCTCTTCATATTTAGCCAGGTCATACAAAGCAATTGCTTTTTCCCGGTAGGCAAACATATATGTATAATCAATGCGTATGCAACTGTCAAATAATTCAATTGCCTTTGTTTTATTGCCGGTGTAGGTAAAATATAATCCTTTTATAAAGTAAGATTCTTTTTCGGCATTTGACTTGTCGGCCAGCAGCAATGCATCTGCCAGCTCCAGCGCTTTTATGTTTTTTGTTTGTGCATACAGGCTGCCCAGCGAAATTACATATTCAGGCAAAGGAATAATGTTTATAGCATTTTCAAAAGCATCGATGGCGCCAAGTGTATCACTATTTTCGTAATGTAAAGTTGCTTTTATATCCCACAACTCAGCTATGTTGGGGTCTTTTTTTATGGCTTTATCTGTTACTGAAATAGCAGAATCGTAATTGCCCAGGTTGCGGTAATATTCAATTAAGTTTTCAGTAAGCAATAATGAATCAGGATATTTTTCTATCTCACTTAATAATTGTTTTTCTGTTTGCCTTTCTTTATCAACTGTAACTGTTGTATTTGTATCAGCCTCAGAGCAGGAAAAATAAAAGATAGAAAGAAAGAAAATCAGAAGCCCTGCATTTTTAATAATCATATCACAAATTTAAGATGCATACTTAAGGATTACAATATTATATTGATAAGCGGAATTATCTTTGCCCTATTCAAACTAATAAATTTTAAATTGATGATGAACATTATTAAAAATATATACCTGTTGTATTTTATTATTTCCATTTTATTTTTTGGTTGCACAAAAGATGATGGAACCGTGTTTACCCCGCCTAAAGATTACGGCTCGGTTGGTACATCTGCTAAAGATATTTTAAGCAACCAAACCTACTCAATACTTAAAGTTGATATTAAATATATGCCTGGCTTTGCGCCCGATGCTGCCACCATCAATAATTTAACAGCATTTTTAAACACCTATATAAATAAAACTGGCGGCATTTTCATTACACAACAGCAAATTGCTGCCAGCGGCAAAGCAGCACTCACAATAAATGAGATTACAGCGCTTGAAAAAAATACAAGAACAACCTTAACTGAGAACAACCAATTAGCCATAAATGTTTTAATTACTGATGGGGCATACTCCACACCAAATGTTTTAGGGATTGCTTATTACAATACCTCTATTTGTTTATTCGGCAAAACCATCAACGATAATTCCGGCAGCGTGGGGCAAACGAGCCGGGTTAAATTGCAAACGACAGTACTGGATCATGAAATGGGACATCTTATGGGGCTGGTTGATCTAGGCTCTCCTATGCAAACAAATCATAAGGATGTTGCCAATGGAAATCATTGTAATAATTCCAATTGCCTTTTGCATTATAAAGCTGAAACAACTGATATTTTAGGGTTTTTAATTACCGGTGCCATACCAACTTTTGATGCAAATTGTA
>JBKJLG010000106.1:0-4310 GCA_046596995.1 Chitinophagaceae bacterium | reverse complement strand
TTTTATTCAAACAATTCAAGTTTATTTTTTGGTCTTTTTTTATCAAGCCACTTAAAGTTTTTTAAATACTTCTGGTCTTGCGGTATTTGCTTCATCGGATATAATTTACCATTCACCTCATTAAGAAACTTTACTGTATTAAGTCCATCTTTTAAAAAGTACATGTTTATTACTGAGCTGCTGGCACGGTTCATTCCACTAAAAGAGCTGTCTTTATCCTGAACATAATAAATACTTTCAGCAGGTGAGCCTTTTACATTTATGTAATCAATTGCGCCGTTTTTAAAATAC
Source organism: Chitinophagaceae bacterium (assembly GCA_046596995.1). GTDB lineage: Bacteria > Bacteroidota > Bacteroidia > Chitinophagales > Chitinophagaceae > Ginsengibacter. The sequence continues at coordinate 4,019 of JBKJLG010000106.1, read as the reverse complement.
CCATTAATTGATCTGCCAGAAATTTGATTGTAATATTCCCTGTTGGTTTTATTTATCATTATTCCGTTTTCAATAACATACATCCTCTCAACTTTTTTATTTTTAGTATAGAGAAAAATGGTGTCCCCATTAATCTGGCTTTGCCTTGACCAGATAACCGGATCTTTAAAAAGCCGGAAAACAGAATCCTGACTGGAATAAATCAAACTGTCGCAAACACTTTGCAGCGAATCATTAAAAATTCTTACATGATTATGCGCTACAAAATACCTTATACTTGTATCAGGCTTATTTGTGTTTACTTTTTCTTTTTTACTTGTCGAAATTATTTGTATTGAATCTTTTTTTTGCAGGGCTGAATCATTATTATTGTATTCGGCCTGTGGAATCATTTCACTTGTGGGAATATATTGGGTATACCCTGAAAAAAGCGTATCAGCAGCAATGTAAGTTGTGTCTTTATCTTGCCAGGTAATCATAACCGGCTTTCGGGTGGCAAGAAAAGAATTTGTTTTTTTATTAAGAAAAATTTGGTTGCCTGTAACAATAATTTTACCTACTGAATCTTTTATTATGGCATTACCTTCCAACTGTGCCATGCCTGCCTTATCATCCATCGCCATGTTGTTTGCCTGGTATGTACGTCCGCTGCTATCCTTAACAAAAGATCTTGTACCAAAATATGCAGTCCCATTTTTTAAATCATAATTTCCCTGTGTGGTAAATATTGTGGCTTCTTTACTCTTAATATTTGTTGGGCCGGTAAAGGTTACCATTTGGGTTTGCATATTGTATAAAAGCGAATCAGATTTTATTTTATATTTTGGATCAGTGAGGTCAACATTCTTTTTAAAATAAACATCTTTGGTTGCTTCGTAGTAAATACCTTCACGGCTGGTGAGCACTGTTTTTCCATTTATTACGGTGCCGCCTTTTAAATATTTGCCAATACCCAGTCCCATATCGTATTCAAGTTCCTGCGTGGTTAATGAACCTTTTCTATCTGTTAGTTTTACGTTTCTTTTTAAATAAGCAATTCGGGTATTACCTAAATATTTTAAATACTGAGAAGAAGTAAAAAGTGTATCGCCCTGGTTTATACGAACATTTCCAAATGCTTCAAGGGTGTTAAGCCGCTTATTTAAAATTGCACTGTCGCAAGTAAACTTAGTTGTGCCTTCCTGTACAAGCACATTGCCGGAAATGGTTTCAATTTTTGTTACTGAATCAACGTCTATTATACGTAAGTTTTTGCCTTTTATTATTTGTATAACCCTTGCCGTATCATTGGGTAGAATATTTTGGGCAAATGAATCTGCAGTGGAAAATAAAAGCATCAAACAAATTAATTGCCGTGCTATTCTCATTTTGCAATTTCAACAACTTTTAAAGTATCATCAATTAAAGGAGCAGTTATGTAATTGCCTTTATCTTTTTTACTAAAAACAGAGATGGTTAAATATCTTTTAGGATGTACACGAATATCATCTAACAAAATATTTATTTTATTACTGGTGGAAGTAAGATTATCATAAAGCTTTGTATCATTAAGCAACAAACCGATTGAGCCATCTTTACTGTTTAATTTATCAATCCCGGCTTTAAATTCATTAACTGTGTTATCGAGAGTAGTAAGAGTTTTCTGGAAATTGAGGTTGGCAAAATTGGCGGTTGTTTTTTCAGCATTAGAAATAATATTATTAAACTTGCCATTGTTGGCAAGCAAATTATTGGTGAATGCAGTCATGTTATCAAGCGATTTTGCCAAAGAACCGTTTTGCGGATTGAGCAAAGTTTGTAAAGATGCGGCTGAAATTGCAAATGAACCTGTAACTGTATTTAAGTTTGCAATTGCAGCTTTAATATTATTTTTTGTTGCGGGGTCAAATACATTGCCGATAATATGAAGCACAGAATCCAGGGATTTTACTGCGTTTCGCACTTCATACAAAACGGGGTTAATCATTTTAAGAGCTTCATCGAAAGCGCCGCCGCTTAATGTGGTTAATAAGGTATCTCCCCCTTTTAAATAAGCCGTTGAGTTACCCAATTTTACTTCGAGAGAAACACTACCCAATAAACTGGGATTGATAACCGCTAAAGAATTTTTTGGTATAAGAACGTTGTGTGTAAGCTCAACTTGCACAATAATTCTTTTCATATCCTTACCACCATCGAGGTTGGAGATGCGGCCTATTTGCAGTCCATTTATTACAACCGGGTTAGATTTTGCAAGCCCCTGAATATCTTCAAAAACAGCATATACGTATGTTTCTTTTTTAAAAAAACTTTTTCCTTTTAAAAAATTAAAGCCAAGTACTAGTGCTACCACGCCAACAACAGCAAGTACTCCAATTTTTGTTTCATTATTTATTTTCATCAGTATTTTTTTAACTATACAAAATCACCTCCAACTATCTACTCTTTTCAATACGAAAATAGGCAAAGTTTTGTTGGTAAATAGCAAGGGTAAATTGTATTGTAAACCGTTACTAAATTATTAATTATGCATGCACCTATCTATTAACAGCAGCATCTTTTACCGGTTTCGGATTCTCTACCTGATCTTTATATTTAATTAAAGCCTTTGTAATTGCTTCTGCAATTTCTTGCTGACCTTTTTCGCTGTTTAAATATCGCTCATCTTCGGGGTTGGCAATAAAACCTGTTTCAATAAGCACAGCAGGCATTTGCGTTGCAGATAAAACAAAAATCCCTTTCTCTCTTTGCCATACACCCAGATCATCTCTTCCCATGGCAGAAATTTCTTCCTGTATCATTGAGCCTAATTTGTAACTCTTTTTAAAATAATTTTGAGTATATAAAAGGGCATTTGCTTTCCATTCAGGGCTATCGTAGTTTATATTTAAAGTACTGTCATCATTTTCCGTCGTAAATAAGTTGTCGCTATTTTCCATAGCTCTGATTTTATCATTGGTTTTGCGTGCAGCAAAAATCAACGTGCTGGTCCCTTTTCTGGTTGTGGGTATTTTAAAATATTGTTTAATGGCAACCTCTCTTTGGTGTGGCGTTACAATTTTCTTTTTCTTTTTTCCTTTGCCTACATATTTTGTTGTGGTGTAAGTTTCGGTTTTATAACCTATAATTCTTGAGCCAGTTTTCAACGCTACAGCATCAGCATGAATGCAGACAAAAAGATCACCATGGTTTTCGTTTGCGATCGATGCTTTCAAACGGGGGTTCTGATAAATATCAGTAGTTCTTGTAGGAATTATTTTAGTACCTGGCATTTGCTTTCTTAATTCTGCAACCAGCTTAAGTGAAATAGCTAAAGTAATATTCTTTTCAAGAGAGCCAAGTGTGCCTTCGTATTCCCCGTGAGCTCCGATATCGGTTCCTCCATGGCCGGCATCAACAATTATTGTTTTTATTTTTTTTTGTGTTTGAGAAAAAGCAACAGAAGATGTAAATGTTATGAGCAGCAAAAACACTTTGAGTGAAAGATATTTTAAGTGAAACATTTAATTATAAAAATTTTAATGAGTTAGTAAATGCATATGCAATCTTCACAAAATCTTAATGCTATTATAGTTAATTTTGTTAACTACTGATATGAATAACAGATACAAAGTTAGCCCAAAATATATATCAGCATGGACTTTAGCGTTACTGTTTTGTACACTTACAGTTCAAAGTAAAGACAAACCTCAAATCAAAACTTCATCTTTAAATTTTTTAACTTCATTTTCTGATACAGTACCACCTGTTTTAAAAAAGCCAGGTTTAAAGGTTTTTTCCTCTAACCCAAGTAGCGACACCATTCCTGAATTATTAAATAGTAAAAAAAGCAGACCCGATTCTCTTATCACCAATGCTGACACAATTGATCTTAAAATTTCGAAAGAAGGTTTAGATGATGTGATAGAATATACCGCAGATGATTCAATGATACTGCAAGTGCCAACAAAAAAAATTACACTTTATGGCAAAAAAACAAATACCGTTTATAAAGATAACAGCCTTAGTGCACCGGTAATAGAATTTGATCAGGCAACAGG
>JBKJLG010000341.1:0-7672 GCA_046596995.1 Chitinophagaceae bacterium | reverse complement strand
TGGCAACCTGCTGACTTGGCAGAGTATGTAATCATGGGTGTAATTGCAAAATCTGAAATTGATTTCAATGAATTAGAAAATAAAGATGATAAGGAAGTCGAAAAGGAAATATTGAGTTTGAAAAAATTAATGGAAGAATACGCCAATGGCGGCTTTGATAAAATCAGAGCAAAGTTGGAATCTTCACCATCCTTTTTTGACAATAATGATAACTGCTTTATAGATTTATTGGAAGGAAAATAAATAAACGCACCCGCGGCGACAAAATCCTATTAACAGGAAAAGCTTTTACTGGGGTAGGCCGCAGAACTTGTTTGTTATGATAAGTATGCGTTTATGAATTTCTTGGTGATTTTAAAGTGCCGGTTTTAACTATGACTAAAGGAGTTAATAAATGACCTAAAAATACAGGCAATTATATCTCTGACACAAGTTGTCTTCTTTTCTTGATAAAAGCAAGGAACTTTATATCGCGTCATTATTCACACCCTTCACACCTCTTCCCGACGGATCATTCATTTCTTTAACAGCTTTATTCACTTTAATGCAATGCAGTGCTGCATGCAACGATTTTAATTTCAGCAACAATTCATAACCTAGCAATATAAGTTTTGTATGCCTGTAGATCTGCTCTTAATATATTTTTTTGTTGTAGAGAAGTTTTATTAATTTTTACTTATAAAATATTCAATCTTGGCAAAATCAAAAAACCATATCGCATCACAACCGGAAGAAGTTTTATTAAGTGAGCTTTCCCAACTCATTGAGCAAAGCCGGCAGCAACTGGTGTCGCAAGCCAATAGTACGCTTACCATGCTTTTCTGGCACATAGGTAAACGCATAAACCAAAACATACTTCAAAACAAACGTGCAGAATATGGAAAGCAAATTGTGCCGACACTGTCGGCACAATTGGAAAACAAATATGGAAGAAACTTTGAAGAAAAGAATTTGCGAAGAATGTTGCAGTTTGCCGAACAATTCTCTGATGAAGAGATTGTCGTTACACTGTCACGACAATTGAGCTGGTCACATTTTCTAACATTGTTACCGCTTAAAAGCCTGGAAGCTAAATTGTTTTATGCAAAGGCATCTGCAACACAGGCATTAGGTATAAGAGAATTACGCAAGCAAATTGCTATTAAAGCATTTGAAAGAACAAGCATAGCTAACATACAATCTATCAAAACCGATAACGTTCCAATCAATACTTTTAAAGATCCATACTTTTTAGATTTCCTCGGTTTGCAAAACACTTATTTAGAAAAAGATTTAGAGGAAGCAATATTGCGTGAGTTGGAAGCATTTATTTTAGAGCTTGGCAGAGGTTTTGCTTTTGTTGAGCGCCAAAAGAGAATGATAATAGATGGTGAAGATTACCGTTTAGACCTGCTATTTTTTCATCGCCAGTTAAAGCGGCTTGTAGCCATTGAATTAAAACTAGGAAAGTTTGAAGCGGCTCACAAAGGGCAAATGGAATTGTATTTAAAGTGGCTGAATAAATATGAAAAGCAAGAAGGTGAAAATACACCCATTGGCTTGATACTTTGCGCCGAAAGCAGTCGTGAGCAAGTAGAACTTTTGGAAATGCATAAAGACGGTATAATGGTAGCGGAATATTGGACAGAGTTGCCGCCTAAAAAAGAATTAGAACAAAAAATACATACGCTTTTACTGGAAGCAAAAGAAAGAATAGAAAGAAAAAAGCTTTTGGAATGATAGCTGCAACACATGGCAATACTGAACTATTAAAGCTGCATAAAATTGCTTTCCTGTGCAGCCGAAAAGTGCCTGCATCTGTTGTGCTTAAATGTTACGATTGGGCAATAGCGCAAAGAGAAAAAGGAAATTGCATTATCAGTGGTTTTCATTCTCAAATAGAGAAAGATGTTTTGCATTATTTACTTAAAGGCAGGCAACCGATCATCATAGCATTGGCAAGAGGTTTAAAAGAAAAGTTAGAACCTGAATTACAAAAATCTTTTGATAATAATCGCTTATTAATTATTACTCCATTTGAAAAGCAAATAAAAAGAGTTACAGAACAAACAGCAACAGTAAGAAATAAAATGATGATTGAAATAGCTGATGAAATTGTTGCAGGCTATGTAAACCCCAAAGGAAATTTAAAATTGTTGATAGAAGAAGCAAACAAAGCAATAGTAAATCTTTAAGAATATTTTATTTTGCAATACAATTATTTATTCTATGCCTGAAGGTCTCGCCATACTTCATTTAAAAAATAAGCTGCTGCATTTTAAAGATAAAATGTAAAAGATGCAGGCGGTTATGGCGGGATGCCAACAGCATGGATAAAGGGAAAAAAATTGTTAGACATTCTTACGGGGGGTAAACATTTATTATTTGTTCATAAAATTGATAAATCTTATCAATTTAATTTAAGTTAACTAAAATGAAATCAATTAAACCTAATCCTGTTTGGTTTAACCGATAACCGTAAAAGATTAGCCAGTAACACTTATCATAGGTTTCAGTTACTTTTATAACCACGCTATTAAAAATTATTTGATAAATTAGTATTAGTGCCTCACTTTCAGTTTTTAAAAATAATTTATGGAGGAAAAAAACGATATCATACCCGAAGACTTTAGCGATGACCCAGAAGAAAATCTTCGCATTGAAAATGAAATTTTAAAATTAAAACTGCAAGCTGAAGAAGGCGCAGTTTTCAGCAGCAGCGATAATCTTCCGCCTGACTTAGAGCATAGCTTTCTGCAAAATGTGCAGCGGTTTGAAGATGCCAGGAAAAATGCAAAGCAAGTAAAAGTGTACGAGCTTTTAGGAAAACCAGATTATAAAAAAGAAAGTTATCTCAGCGACAGCGAGATAAAAATGGAACTTAAAAAATTATTTGATTTGCTTGAAAGCAAGAGTATGCCGTTAGCTGTATTGGGAGAGTATGAGCCTCGCCTAATTTATAAATTTATTACTGAAGAATTATTTGAGCATGAAACGGATGATGTGCAGTTGCCGGGGATGACAAAAAATTTTACATACGAAGAATTTCATCCCAACCACAAAATGGAAATTCATGAACGAACTATGGATTTTTTAAGTGATTGGTTTGAGCAGAAGTTTACCGAATATTGCTGGGAGCTAAACGATCCTTTTATTTTGAGTAACGGAACAATTATGCCTAAAGCCGAAGTGCTTAAAAAATTAGAGAATGTTTTTAATTCTTATTCATCGTTTGCAAATCCTAAATATGCAATAGGTGAAATTTCGTTTCAGTGGAATGATATGGAAGCCCGTGGGATGGGGCATGCACAAGGGGTGGTGCAATATGATGCCATATTAGAACATGGCGAAATTGTACATTTTGAGGGTCCGTTTAAATTATACATGAGCAATGAAAGTACCTGGTGGACTGTTTTTTATTTTGTATTTCCGGGATTTAAGTGGTGAAATATTTTGAACTATCGTGGCGTGCTAACCGGAATACTTTCTTCTTAAAAATTTATAATTGAAAATCCGTAGCAGTTTTTTTCTGATATTTATTTTTTCCGGTCTGTTTTTATATTCACAGGATTCTGTAAATGTAAAGAAGTACAAGATCGGGGATACCAATCTTACATTTCATACTACAATTTATTACCCTCATCCTCTATCCGTTACTTTTATTAATCTACATGATGATGAAAACACAAGTGTTAACGCAGGATTAGATTTTTTATCAAAATACGGAGGTACTTTATTTCAATTGCAACATAGTGGTAAAAGAAATTTTACATTTAAAATAAATGAAGATTCTTTTTCGTTTGACCCCAACAGGATATTTACTGATACAGGCTTACAAGCCACTTTGCAAAAACAAAATTTTTACCGGCAAGATGCTTTTACAGAAGTTAAAAAAATTGCAGCTAGTATTTTAATAAATAATGTAAATGATAAAAAATTAATAATTGCACTGCATAATAATACTGAAGACGGACTATCTATTTTAAGTTTTAAGAGAAAAGGATATGAAGCCAGGAATGCGTCCCGTTTGTACATAAATCTTTCTATGGATCCGGATGATTTTATTATAACTACCGATGCCACTATCTTTCATTATATAAAACATAGAAAGATCAATGTGGTATTACAACACCATAAGCCTTTTGATGATGGTTCGTTATCAGTTTATGCAGCAAAAAATAAATTAAGGTATATAAATGTTGAGGCAAAGCATGGGCATTTATTAGAGCAAATAAAAATGCTGGAAGCTTTAAAAGATTTTATTTACCGCTACTAAAAATTTCAATTCAAAAAAAGAAAAATTATTGAATGCATAAACAAATTATTCTGATACTTGTGAATCCTCTTGCCAATAAAACCAAGACAGAAAAAATTCTTAAACAAATCCAGGCAATATTATCTGGTAAAAATATTTTGTTTGAAAAATTTACAGAAAAGTGGCCAGCTGAAATAAATATTTATAAAGAAGTTTGGTTAATAGGGGGCGACGGTACACTCAATTATTTTATCAATTTGTATGATACAGTTGAAATACCTATTGTAATTTTTAAGGGAGGAACTGGAAATGATTTTGCAACAAAGCTTTATGGAAAATCCAAAATTGATGAACAAGTACAAATAATTTTTGATGCTGTGCCAAAAAAAGTTGATGCAGCAGAATGCAATGGCCGGAAATTTATAAATGGCGTGGGCATTGGGTTTGATGGCGAAGTGCTAAAATCTATGAACGCTATTCGCTTACTGGGAGGCCATTTGGGGTATTTATCAATTGTTATCAGAAAAATATTTTCTTTTAAAGAAAAATTCTATGAAATATTTTATGATGAGAAGAAACTTTCGGAAAAATATTTACTGGTGATGATAACAAACTCTACACAGACAGGAGGTGGTTTTAGGGTTTCACCAGAAGCAGAAATTAATGATGGGAAATTAAATATGGTATTGGCAAAACCTCTGTCTGTTTTTAAAAGATTAAAAAATCTCCCTTTGATTGAAAAAGGAAAACACCTTCCCAAAGATTTTATTATTCACCATGAAGTGATTGATATAAAAATAGAATGTGAAAATGAAACGCTTGCGCAAATTGATGGTGAACTCATCAGCGCACTATCATTTTACATAAAAATATTGCCGGGAAAGTATCTTTTTAAATATTAATTAGGTGTCTGGCGACTTAAAGTCGCCTGACACCTAGTTGATTAAAGATTCCTAATTATTTCATCAGAAAATTCACTGGTTTTTAAAAGTGTAGCATCTTTCATAAGGTTATAAAAATCTATCGTAACCTTTTTACTTCTGATTGTTTTACCCACGGCATTTGTAATTAATTCAGCCGCTTCTCTCCATTGCATATATTCAAGCATCATTACACCGCTTAAAATTACGGAGGACGGGTTCATTGTATTAGTATTCGCAAACCTGGGCGCAGTGCCATGTGTAGCTTCAAACACTGCATGCCCTGTTAAGTAATTTATATTAGCGCCGGGGGCAATGCCAATACCACCAACCTGTGCTGCCAGCGCATCACTAATATAATCGCCATTTAAATTTAAAGTTGCTATTACCGAATAATCCTGTGGAGCAAGCAATGCCTGTTGTAAAAAATTATCGGCTATGGCATCTTTAATAATTACTTTTCCTCCAATAGAACTTATCCGCATTTCTTCATTAGCAACGGCTTCGCCACTTTCTTTTTTTGTTGCTTCCCACTGGTTCCAGGTGTAAACTTCGCCTGCAAATTCCCTTTCTGCCAATTCATACCCCCAGTTTTTAAAAGCGCCCTCAGTAAATTTCATGATATTGCCTTTATGAACAATTGTTACCGAAGGCATTTTATGTTCAATTGCAAATTCAATGGCAGATCGTATCAATCTTTCAGAGCCTTCTTTGCTCACCGGCTTAATTCCAAAAGAAGTTGTTTCCGGAAAACGAATACTTTTTACATGTAATTCAGTTTGTAAAAAATCCAATAATTTTTTTGCCTCGGGTGTTCCCGTCATGTATTCAATTCCTGCATAAATATCTTCCGTATTTTCCCTAAAGATTACCATGTTTACTTTTTCTGGCTGCCACATGGGAGAAGGAACTCCCTCAAAATATTTTACAGGGCGAAGACAAACATACAAATCTAACTCCTGCCGTAAAGCCACGTTCAGACTGCGTATGCCGCCACCAACCGGTGTAGTTAAAGGGCCTTTTATGGATAACAGATATTCTCTGAAAGCATCCATAGTTGCGACAGGCATCCATTCGCCGGTTTGGTTAAAAGCTTTCTCTCCCGCCAAAACTTCCACCCAGTCAATTTTCTTTTTTCCTCCATAAGCTTTTTCAATCGCTGCGTCAAAAACTCGAACACTTGCTTTCCAAATGTCCGGTCCAATTCCATCTCCTTCAATAAAAGGTATTGTAGGGTTATCAGGAACCATTAGTTTTCCATCACTACCCATTGTTATTTTTTCTACCATAAAATTATTTTACCTCAATCCTTAAAAGGTTTTGAGAACTTAAATTTTTATTCTCACTTTAGGGAGTTAGTGGGAGAGAACAATTTAACCAACCTCCATCAATATTAACTCTATCATATTTTTTATAGAAATTAATGGCAGGTTCATTCCAGTCTAACACCTGCCACACTATGCCGCTGAATCTTTTTTCTTTCGCTTCTTCAATTAATTTATCAAATAATAATTTACCAATGCCTTTTCCACGCAATTCTTCATTCACTAAAAAATCTTCCAGGTACATTCGTTGCCCTTTCCAGGTTGAATATCTTATATAATATAAAGCAAACCCTTCAACCTTTCCATTAACTTCTGCTACAAGGCCCCACCACACCGGTTTTTCGCCAAAGCCACTTTCTTCAAAATGCTGTTGATTAACTGTAACTTCTTCCGGTGCTTTTTCGTACACAGCTAATTGGTTTATCAATTCCATTAATCTTTTGCAGTCTTCTTTTGCTGCATTGCGGATAGAAGCCTCCCCTAATTCCCCTCCGGTGGAGGGGAATTGTGAAGACTTTGATTGATTAATTTTTTTTACTAAGTTCATAAAGTAAACTCTCAATTATTTATATGTGTTTGATATATAGCGAACCTTCAAAGTCCTCCCTTTAGGGAGGATTTAGGAGGGTTTCAGGCTTTGCTCCAAATCATTTAAAATATCTTCAATGTTTTCAATGCCTACACTCATTCTAATCATGCCATCTGTAATACCATATTTTTCTCTTTGTTCTTTTGGTACACCATGATGCGTCATTGACGCCGGGTGCGATAAAAGTGTATCGCAGGTACCCAATGATACCGCTCTGAAACACATTTGCAGTTTATCAATAAATATTTTTGCTTCTCTTATTCCCTCCATTTCAAAACTCATTAATGCACCGGGATGTTTCATTTGTTTTAATGATGTGTGATGATCTGGGTGTGATGAGAGCCCGAGATAATTCACTTTTTTTATTGCTGAATGATTATCTAAAAATTTGGCAACCTGCATTGCATTGCTGCAATGGCGCTCCATTCTTACTTCAATTGTTTTTATACCCTGTACCAATAAAAAAGCATCGAATGAATTGCTGTTACCGCCAAGTAAGCGATGTACTTTCGTCATTCTGCCTTCCATGTAGTCAATATCTTTTCCTGATAATGAACCGCCAATGGCAGTACCATGTCCGTTTAAAAATTTTGTTGTTGAATGA
>JBKJLG010000256.1:0-2953 GCA_046596995.1 Chitinophagaceae bacterium | reverse complement strand
AGATGAAAAAGTTAAGCTGCTTCTCTCTGCAAGAGAAGATATTTTCGACTGGTACACATTTCAAAATTTTATTGATGCCTTTGAGAAAGAATTTACTTTAATTAAAAAGAACACATTTAAAAATCAGCGCACCTTGCTGCACTTTATAAAAAAATAAAATGAAGATAAAGTTATTTTTTCTTGTGCCTTTTTTTATACTAGTGAGCTTTTTTATTCATAATGCATTGGATTTTTACTACTTCCTTAATTTGGATAGTTTACTTATTACAATACTTAAATACACCATTAGCGTGGCGGCACTTTATTTTGCCGGTTTTCGTGTTTTCAAAAACAAACTAAAGTTCACGTTACAATTCTCCTCTATATTATTTATTTTTTTATTCTTTGGGGCTTTTACAGATATGTCTGATAAATATTTTCACCTGGATAAAATTGAAGGCTATTACACAATACTCGTAGCAGTTTTTTTTACAGCATGCGCAATAATTATTTTAACTTGTGCATGGCTTAAAGCTGCTACACTTCACTTGCTTATAAAATTCTGGGCAATATACTGCGTGGCTTTTTCCGCTTATGATATTTGTAAATTTCTGATTTCACCAAACAGAGAAAAGAAATATTTAAGCGCATCAAATAAAATTAATATATCTCCCAAAGCAGAAAAGATCCCGGTGTTTTTTTTTGTTTTTGACATGTATCCTTCAAATTATGTATTACATAAATACATGGAATTTGAGAACTCCCAGCTAACAGATTTTCTTAAGCAAAAAGATTTTTTTGTGGCGGAAAATTCTCAGGCTGCATATGTTACAACCTACTACTCGCTTAGCTCTACCTTAAACCTTGACTTATTAAATTTTTACGAAGACACGGGGCTGGAAGCTTATAAAAAACAATTAGTTGCAATAAAAAATATAGAGAATAATGATTTGATAAGTGGATTTGAAAAAGCTGGCTACGCTTTCAGGAATTTCTCGATTTTCGATATTAAAGATCAACCATCCCCCCTGGAATATAGCATGCCTTATTTGGTTGGGAATATACTTACCTCTACAACATTTTTTGACAGGATAGACAGAAATACAGAGCCGGCAATTTTATTAGCAAGAAAAAATATTGATATAAGATTTTTAAAAGAATCAAGAGGTAACTTAATAAAAAGGGATTTTAAAAAACTTGATACCATTTTAAATAAAGTTGCCGACATGTATACAACTGCTAATAAACCAGGTTTCAATTATTTTCATTTTATGATACCTCACCCGCCTGCTGCATATGACAGCATCGGAAATGAAACGGATGTGAGAGAGATGTATGCAACAAATGACTATAAAAAATCAATCGAAATTTATAAAAATTATCTTATTTACGGTAATAAGAAAATAAAACAAATGGTGAATAAAATTTTTGATAAAGCAGGAAAGAATGTGATTATTATAATACAGGGAGATCACGGCTACAGAGAGTTTTCCGGCAGATTTCCTGATGAAGTGAGATACGGAATATTTAATGCAGTGTACCTGCCTAATAAAAACTACACTAATTTTAATGATACAATAAGCCCGATAAATACATTTAAGCAAATATTAAAAAATCAATTTGATACCGCTATAAAATAGTTTAACCTTAATTGCAACCATGCCTCTACTTTCTATAATTATTCCTGTTTTAGATGAAGAAGATAATATTCTTCCTCTATACGGGGATATAAAAAAAACATTACCGCATGGTTATGAACTGATATATGTTGATGATGGAAGTAAAGACAAAACATTGCTTGTCATTCAAGAATTGTGCAGCACAGATAGTAATGTGAAATGCATTTCCCTGTCAAGAAATTTCGGACACCAAAATGCGTTAATGGCAGGCCTACAGCATTCGTGCGGTGATTATATTATCACTATGGATGGAGATATGCAACACCCACCAGCGTTGTTGCCATTAATGCTTAAAAAGCTGGAAGAAGGATATGATATTGTTTTAACGAAAAGAAATAAAACAAATAACATCACCTTAATAAAAAAAATATTTTCCAGATTATTTTATCGTTTTATAAATGCTATTTCCGATACAAGAATTGAACCTTGCACTTCTGATTTTAGAGCGTTTAACAAAAAAGTGCTGAACAGCGTATTACTTTTTAAAGAAAGAGAGCTTTTTTTACGTGGTATATTCAGCTGGGTTGGGTTCAGATCAACCGTTCTGCATTTTGATGCCCCGCAACGGCGTTATGGGAAAACAAAATACTCATTCGGCAAAATGCTAAAGCTGGGCATAAAGGGCACAACCGCATTTAGCTTTAAGCCATTACGTGTTGCTGTTCTTATCGGTTCAATAATTTCTTTAGCAGCCTTTGCTTTCGCAGTATTTGCATTGGTTTCTTATATTAAAGGAAACACCGTGCCAGGCTGGGCATCTACAATAATTGCTATAGTTTTTTTAGGAGGAACCCAATTGCTTGCTATAGGATTATTGGGAGAATACATAGCCAGCCTTTTTACTGAAACAAAAAACCGACCCCTGTTTTTGATTGACAAAAAAATTAATATTAATTAATTTTTACCGATAATAAAATATTGTCCCCCTAAAGGCATCCATTGCAAATATTTTTCTAAAAAAATAAGCCCCGATAAAAAACCCTTTCTGGGAAAGAAAATGATGAACTTTTTTTTGATATGTGTAAAGTTATTTTTCTGTAACAGCTTTGCAGCATAACTGCTATTAACCAGCTTTGCATCTTTATCGAAAACGCAGGTATTAACCAAATGCTTTGTAACCGGATTCAACGGATTATGCTCAAACAAATAAAACCTTCCTCCTTTTTTTAAAACACGCTTAACTTCTTTTACAAGATCATTGTGCAGAGAAAAATTGATATGATGTAATACCCCGGCCATAAAAACTATATCAAAACTTTCAGGGGTAAAAGGTATCTCCTTTCCGTTGTACAAAC
>JBKJLG010000246.1:0-14337 GCA_046596995.1 Chitinophagaceae bacterium | reverse complement strand
GGCTTTGAATATGATTACCAGTTTATGATAAATGAAATTGTGAGAAATATTAAAGCCGGCTGTAAAAGAAGCAAGGTGCCCATGCCAAATATTTTTACTGAGTTTGGCAGCTACACTGTTGGTGAAAGCATGGCGCATATTTATTCAGTAATAGGAGAGAAGAAACAAAACGACCGTGAGATCTGGTACATGATTGATTCTTCTTTTATTACAACCTTACCTGATACATGGGGCATTGGAGAAAAATTTTTAATGCTGCCCATAAATAAATGGAACGAGGAATACCAGCGGGTAACATTGGGTGGTATAACCTGCGACAGCCATGATTATTACGACTCCGAAGAACATATCAACGAAGTATTTCTTCCTAAAACCGGCAATGGTGAACCGTTATACGTAGGCTTTTTTCATACAGGTGCATATCAGGATCAGATAAGCGGTTATGGTGGAATAAAGCATTGCCTTATACCATCACCCAAACATATTATTGTTGAAAAAGACAAGAACGGTAAGCTGGTAGATTGGGTTTACGCGAAAGAACAAACTGCACAGAGCATGCTTAAAATATTGGGATATGAAACAAAGAAAAAAGCCCCCCGAAAGTGAGAGGCTCTATTTAGTAAGGTTCATTAGGGTTTAACGCTTGCCTTTATTTTTTCCGTTGTTTTTATTGTGCTTTTCTTTTTTGTTGTGGTCATCATTATCATCGTCGTAATCTCTATCCTTGTTTTTATTTTTTTGGCTATTGTCTTTCCAGTCTTTTTCATTATCATCGTCATAATCTCTACCCTTGTTTTTATGTTTCTGGCTATTGTCTTTCCAGTCTTTTTCATTTTCATTATCATCTTTTCCCTCATATTCCCTTTCCTTGTTTTTATTTTTGTTTTGCCCGGGTGCATACTCTTTAGCACTTTTACCTCCATACATTTTTTTAGCTTGTCCCGGCGGAAGCCTTTTGCCATTCCACTTGCCAGTATTGTTTCCGCTGTTAGAATTAACTACTCTTCCATCAGGGTATCTTACACTTCCATCAGGATATTTAATCCTTCCATCAGGATATACAATACTTCCATCAGGTTGCCTTACACCTCTGTTAGGAAATCTTTGCGTTGTAGTACGGGGATAGGTTTTTCCATCTTGATAAACTACTTCACCTGTTGGTTTTTTCATTGAGCCATCTTTGTAAATGATGGTACCGTCTGGTAGTCTTTTTTTAACTTCCTGGGCGTTGCTTATAAATGAAAACCCTAAAAACAGCAAGGTCATTATCGCAGTAAACCCTTTTAATAATAATTTGTTTTTCATGATTATAAAGTTTAATAACACTCATTATTCAAATTTGCGGCCAGTAATTTTAAAAACATCATTTACTCTTCTTCTTCTAAAATTATTAACAAAAACATTTTGTACTGCAATACGTAGCAACTGTAGTAAATTTGCTCTTCTCCAAAGAAGTACTTTGGATTTAAAAATAATAATATGTATCCTGAAGAAATAGTAATCCCCATGAAAGAGGAATTAACCGAAAACGGATTTAAAGAATTGTTAACGGCGACGGAAGTAGATGAAACACTTAACCAAGATGGCACATCGCTGGTTGTAATTAATTCTGTGTGCGGATGCTCTGCAGGCACTGCCCGTCCTGGTGTTTTAATGGCAGTAAGTGGGGATAACAAAAAACCTGACCGGCTTACTACAAGTTTTGCCGGCTTTGATGTAGAGGCAGTAAAAACAATACGCAAGCATCTTGTGCCATATACACCCTCGTCACCTGCTATTGCATTATTTAAAAATGGCAACCTTGTACATTACATTGAGAGGCATAATATTGAAGGTCGTTCGGCGCAGGCTATAGCCTCAAATTTAACTGCTGCGTTTGAGGAGCATTGTTAAATTATTTTCAAGAACTTTATAAATACATATTATCATTTTTAAAAGCAAATGGTAAGCCTGTTCTTAACTAATGCATTATCCCTACTAAATAAATGATAAATTGCACCTCATCTAAAAAAATTGTATGTATCCTAATTTGTACTATGCTGTAAAAGACTGGTTTGGGGTAGAGGTGAATGCTTTTAAAATATTTTATACATTCGGAATATTTGTGGCGCTGGCTTTTATTATTGGTGCAGTTTGTTTAACTATAGAATTAAAGAGAAAAGAAAAGCAAGGCTTATTATCGCCAAGAGAAGAAGTAATTTCTGTTGGTAAGCCATTTTCTTTACTTGATTTTTTGATAAATGGTGCTATAGGTTTCATTTTTGGCTATAAATTGCTGGGTGCTTTTTTAGCCAGCAGGCAACAAAGTATAGATCTGCAGGAATACATTTTCTCAAGCCAGGGAAGCATTGTAGGCGGATTAATATTAGCGGCACTTTTAATCTTTTTAAAATATAGAGAAAAGAATAAACAAAAGCTGGCAAAGCCTGAAGAAAGAATTTTAAGAATTTGGCCGCATGACAGGGTAGGAGACATAATTGTTTTAGCATTGATATTCGGAATTTTAGGCGCAAAACTTTTTGATAATCTTGAAAATTGGGACAGGTTTATTAAAAATCCCATACAAAGTTTGTTATCTCCCAGCGGGCTAACCTTTTATGGCGGACTTATTTGTGCAACCATTGCCATTGCTATTTATGTTGCAAAAAAAGGAATAAGTGTTTGGCACATGGCTGATGCTATTGCCCCGGCAATGATGATTGCTTATGCTATTGGCCGAATAGGTTGCCAGGTTTCTGGTGATGGTGATTGGGGAATTTATAACAGCGCATACATAAGTAATGCGCCAGGGCATGTAATTGAAGCCTCTAGCGGAGCATTTGAGAATAAGCTAAAAGAAAACACTGCTTATTTTCTAGAGGGCAAAGTTTTTAATACAGACTCAACCTCAAACTTTGTTACAGATAGAAAAGCCGAAACATTGGAAGAAGTGCCCCACAAAGGTTTTAAAGGCCCTTCATTTTTACCAACCTGGTTATTTGCATACACTTTTCCAAATAATGTAAATGAAGATGGAATTTTGTTGCCGGATTGTGAGGGCAAATATTGCCGAGTATTACCGCAGCCTGTTTTTCCTACATCACTATATGAAACTGTTTTCTGCGGCATACTGTTTATAATACTTTGGTTAGTAAGAAAAAAAATAAAAACTGCTGGCATTATTACAGGAATATATTTGATAATGAACGGATTAGAGCGTTTTGTTATTGAAAAAATTAGGGTGAATTATACTTATTCTGTATTTGGATTTCACCCAACTCAGGCAGAATTATTGGCAATAATTATGATAATTGCCGGAGCATTCATTATACTTTTGCGAATTAAAAAAGCCACCCGTATATCTTAATCTCTGTAACCTTTTCTTCTCCTCTGCGTTAGCTTATAATAACTGATTTTTCCATTCAAAACCGGAAATTTGCCACTTATGTATAATTATGTACTATGCTAAACAAAGTACCTATGTTTGTCATGTAATAATTAAAACATAGTATTAAATTAAAAAATAATGAAAATCAAAACTACCCTTTTAACCAGCTTATTTATAACTATAAGTTTGGTAAGCTTAGCACAAACAACCGGTAAAATTTCCGGCTCTATTAAAGACGGAGGTCAGCAGCAGGTAATAGATGCAGCTACAATTTCACTTTTAAAAGCCAAAGATTCGGTGTTGGTTAAAATTTCTCTCACCGATAAACAAGGCAATTATTTTTTTGAAAATGTAAAAGCTGGAAGCTATATTTTATTAGCAACTTCTGTTGGTCACAACAAAACTTACAGCCCGGTAATTAATGTTACCGAAGGCAACGAAACCTCTGTTGCTGTTTTACAGTTGGTGCCAACCGTAAAAACATTGCAGGAAGTTACGGTAACTAATAAAAAACCATTTATTGAAAGAAAAATTGATAAAACAATTTTAAATGTAGACGCTTTAATAAGCAACGCAGGCAGCACCGCATTAGAAGTGCTTGAAAAAGCTCCGGGAGTATCAGTAGATAAAGATGGGAATATCAGCTTGAAAGGAAAGCAGGGTGTAATAGTTATGATGGATGGAAAACCAAGCTACATTACAGGTGCAGAGTTAGTAAATTTCTTAAGAAACCTCCCATCCTCTAATCTTGATCAAATAGAGATCATGACCAATCCATCAGCTAAATATGATGCATCGGGCAATTCAGGCATCATCAATATAAAAACAAAAAAGATAAAACAAACAGGTTTTAATGGCTCACTAAGCAGCACATACAGCCAGGGAGTTTATGCAAAAACAAATAATAGCTTAAACCTCAATTACCGGGTGAATAAAATAAACATTTTTAGTACTTTAAGCGCCAATTATAGAAAAGGCTTTGAAAAACTTAACATAAATAGGAGATACACAAATGCCGACGAAAGCTTAAAAGCAATTTTCAATCAAAATACGGGCAGTATCAGAAATAATTATAACTACAATGCCAAACTGGGTATGGATTTTTACGCTAGCAAAAAAACAACTTTAGGTTTTGTGCTTACAGGTTATACAACTCCGGGCAATGAAAAGGGATATAGTACCAGTTTTTTAAAAAACAATATGGGCACATTGGATTCAATTGTAACCGCTAAAAGAGATGAAAATTCTAAGTGGAAAAATGGTGCAATTAATTTTAACCTGCGCCATAAATTTGATTCTACCGGACGTGAGCTATCTGCCGACCTGGATTATCTGCAATACAATTCAACTAAAAATCAATTGTTTGATAATGGAACTTTTCACCCAGACTGGACAAAGAAATATAACGATGAACTTGCCGGTGAACTTCCTTCGGATATTAAAGTTTACTCAGCTAAAGCTGATTACAGCCAAACCATAAAAAAAGGTATCAAATTGGAAACCGGCTTAAAATTGAGTTACGTTACCTCAGATAACAACGCCAACTATTTTAATGTGATAAATAATATTAAAAATATTGACTGGGATAAATCAAATCATTTTATTTACAAAGAAAATATAAATGCTGCTTACATAAATTTTAGTAAAACTGTAAAAAAATGGGGCTTCCAACTGGGTTTAAGAGCAGAAAATACAAACAATCAGGGAAATCAGTTTGGCAACCCAGATCAAATAGCGCATCCTGATTCATCTTTTAAAACAAACTATACAAACTTATTTCCGACAACTTATATCAGTTATAATGCCAGCGAAAAAAATCAATATTCACTTTCTTTAGGAAGGCGTATAAACAGACCCGATTATGAAGACCTGAATCCGTTTTTATTCTTTCTTGATAAATTTACTTATGGTGTCGGCAATCCGTTTTTAAAATCATCATATGCAAATGTTTTTGAAGCATCGCATACTTACAGGCAATTTTTTACCACAACTTTAAATTACAGCAGCACCAAAAATTTGTTTAACGAAACATTTGAACAAAAAGGATTTGCTACTGTTGTTCGCCAAGGAAATTTTGGCAAAGTAAATAACCTTAGCTTATCTGTTAACGCACAATTAAAACCTGTTAAAGGATGGACTGCAATGCTTTATGGAGAAGGACGCTACCAGGAATTTAAAGGATTACTAAGCAATACAAATTTAAACGTACGCAGCACATATTATACAGTTAATATAAATAACCAGTTTGCTTTTAAAAAGGGATGGAGTGCTGAACTTTCAGGGTTTTACAGAACAAAGGCTATTGAAGGGCAATTAATAATTCACGCATTAAACCAGGTTAACATGGGTGTAAAAAAAGATATACTTAAAGGAAAAGGATCTTTAAAATTAAACCTAACAGACATGTTAGGACCTATGAAAGTTAAAGGAAATATTGATTTTCAAAATACACAGGCAAGCTTTAACCAGCAAAGAGATACAAGAACTATAGCCCTCAATTTTAATTACCGTTTTGGCAAGCCCATTAAAGGTTTAAAAAACCGTAAGTCAGGTGGTGCAAACGAAGAGCAGGGCAGAATAAAATCTGCAGGTAACTAAACTTAATTGAACAATTTTTTAACCGCAGCTTAGTAATGAGCTGCGTTTTTTTATATTTGTAATCAAAACTCTAAATTTTTAATCCCTAAACTTCTTCACTATGCCCTCTTTCGACCTTGTAAGCAAAGTTGATTTGCAAACTTTAGACAATGCAATTAACACCGTTGAAAAAGAAATTAAGAACCGGTTCGATTTTAAAGGATCGCATGTGGTAATTGATCTTAATAAAAAAGAATTTAAAGTAAACTTTGAGGCAGAAAGCGAAATGAAAATGCAACAGGTAATTGATGTATTAATAAGCCGCAGTATTAAACAGGGCTTGGCTGGGGAAATTTACGATCTTTCCAAAGAGCCTTTTCAAAGCGGTAAAGTGGTAAAAAAAGAAGTAATTGTAAGAAATGGCATAAAGCAGGAAGATGCAAAAAAAATAGTGAAGCTTATAAAAGATTCGGGTTTAAAAGTGCAGGCAGCTATAATGGATGATATAATAAGAATAACGGCTAAAAAAATTGATGACCTTCAGGAAGTTATACAAGCATCTAAAAGCTGGGATCTTGGTTTGGCACTTCAATATATCAATATGAAAAACTAGTTTTTTCGTTTTGTTTATTAGGATATATATTTTAACTTTGCACCTCTAAAAATAGCATGGCAAATTCCATGCATAAAAAAAATAATATGAAAAAAGATTTGCATCCAGGAAATTACCGCATGGTAATCTTCAAAGATATGAGTAACGGAACTACTTTTTTAAGCCGTTCTACAGCAGCTTCCAAAGAAATGCTGGCGCATGAAGATGGTAACGAATACCCGGTTATAAAACTGGAGATATCAAACACCTCCCATCCTTTTTACACAGGTAAAAATGTATTGGTTGATACTGCAGGACGTATAGATAAATTTAAAAGGCGTTACGAAAAAAGAGATAAATAATTTTTCTCCTTATAATATTGATCCTCCATTTATGGGGGATTTTTTTTAAGTAAAAAATTCATTTCAACATTTGGGTTGTAGTTTTAAATTATGAAGATCGCTTTTACACCATATACACAAAAAGACGATTTATATCCCTTCACGCTAACGAGAGATGTTTTAGATATTCGCTTAGGTATTTTAACCCTTCGGGAGAAATGGGAATTATTAAAAAGCCACGGGGTTGAAGTTGTTGATGATAATGAATTATCTGTTTCACGAAATACAATTCCCTCCTTACAATATTTAAAAAAATTAGAAGGTAATATTAATGCAGAAAAAAAATTAGAGCATCCCTGGCAAATTTTTCAATACAACGATGCTGCGATAAGAGAAGATTTTGAATTAATTACAAAAGATAAAGTTTCTGAAAAAGTTTCTGTTACCAACAAAATTATTGGCGAAAATATTTTTTCAGAAGAGGGTGTGAAAATGGAGCACTGCATAATTAATTCAACAACAGGCCCGGTTTACATAGGTAAAAATGCAGAGATAATGGAAGGCACAATAATACGTGGACCTGTGGCTATTTGCGAAGGCAGCATAATAAAAATGGGAGCTAAAATATATGGTGCAACAACCATCGGACCTTATTGCATTGCAGGCGGAGAAATAAAAAACACTGTAATGTTTGGCTATAGTAATAAAGCCCATGATGGATATTTGGGTGATTCAGTGATAGGAGAGTGGTGCAATCTTGGTGCAGGTACAAGTACGTCTAACGTAAAAAATACCGCTGGTGAAGTAAAGGTTTGGGAAGAACCGAAAAAAACATATACTAATGTTGGTTTAAAATGCGGATTGCTAATGGGTGATTATAGCCGGGCAGCAATAAACACATCTTTTAACACCGGCACAGTTACCGGCGCAGGCTGTAATATATTTTCCCTTGGCTTTCCGCCAAAGTTTGTGCAAAGTTTTATGTGGGGAGATGTAAAGTATGAATTGAATAAATCTTTGGAACATATAGACAACTGGAAAAAAATAAAAGGCCATTCTATTACTGAAAAAGAAAAAAATATTTTATCAGATATTTATCATCAAATAAATAAAAATGCGTAAAAAAATTGCAGCGGCTAACTGGAAAATGAATTTAACCCTTGAAGAAGGAAACAAATTAGTTGACCAAATTTTATCAAAAAATATTACTCTTCCCCAACATCATGAAGTGATTTTCGGCATTCCATTTCCCTATCTTATTCCTGTAAAAGAAATCCTTCGACGAGCTCCCCGAAATAATCGGGACAGGCAGGATGACAATAAGAATTATTTTGTTGCGGCGCAAAATTGTTATTTTCAAAAAGCAGGAGCATACACAGGTGAGGTTAGCGCAGAAATGTTAGCCTCTGTACAAACAGATTACGTAATTATCGGCCACAGCGAACGAAGGGAATATTTTCATGAGAATCACCAGATGCTTGCTGAAAAAATAAATATTTGTTTAGAAAATAATTTGAAACCTGTTTTTTGTTGCGGCGAACCCTTATCAATAAGAGAAGCAGAAGTGCAAAATAAATATGTTGAAGATCAGTTGAAAGAAAGCCTGTTTCATTTAACACAGGAGCAAATTTTAGGTTTTGTAATTGCCTACGAGCCAATATGGGCAATAGGCACAGGCAAAACAGCTTCTTCCGCACAGGCGCAGCAAATGCATGCACACATCAGGCAGGTTTTGGCAAATCAATATGATAATGCTACAGCTGAAAGTATTTCAATATTGTATGGCGGCAGTGTTAAAGCAAATAATGCAAAAGAAATTTTTGGTCAAATAGATGTTGACGGTGGATTAGTAGGAGGTGCTTCGTTAGTTGCTGCAGAGTTTATTGAAATTATAAAAAGCCTAAAATAATTATCCTGTATTTTTTTCTTCTTTTACAATTAAGCTAATATCTGCCGGTTTAAAATAATTTATTTTTTGCAATTCCAATACAGTTTTATTTCCTTCTTTACTTTTGTGATACATGGGTTGAAATTTAGCGCCAAAAACCAGTTCTTTAAAAGTGTAAGAAGTTCGGGCAACAACATGGCTTGAAAACATATCATCAAACGCTTTTACAAATACCAGTATCTCACCAGATAAATTTGAATAATCTTCGCTGATAAATTTATAAATTGGGCTATCCTCTGTAATTGGATGAACAATTGTCCAGCTAAGTGAAAGAGAATTTACAACACTATATTCAAGTGGTAATTGATAAAACTTATTTACCGTTTTTCCATCTTCTTCCAGACTGATCCT
Source organism: Chitinophagaceae bacterium (assembly GCA_046596995.1). Lineage (GTDB taxonomy): Bacteria > Bacteroidota > Bacteroidia > Chitinophagales > Chitinophagaceae > Ginsengibacter. The sequence goes on along the minus strand of JBKJLG010000246.1, from coordinate 5,161 downwards.
TAAAGTAACTTTCGCCTCAGCATCAATTAGCGTGGTGTTTTTGTAAGGCGCAACTCTTAGCATAAGCGCTGTTATGCTATTGAAAGGAGCAATAATAGCATTTTCACTAAACTTTAAATATGCAGTAGGCTTTGCAAATCTTCCATACAATAAACCTGTGGCCATTGCAAGACTAAGTAAACCAATCAGCGCTTCAAAAGATGAGATAAAACCGGTTAAAATACCGATAGGATTTAACCGCCCATAACCAACACTGGTGAAGGTTTGACAACTAAAAAAAAATGCATCTGCTAATTTCTCCAAAGGAGATGTAAAACCGGCAACATCAATTTGTTCAACCCCGATTAAAAAATAAATAACAGCAAATAAAAAATTAATTGTGATAAAAAAAAGAAAGATCACCATAAAAAATTTCCATCTTGGTAATCCTAATAAGGAATGATACCAGCTTATTCTTTCTAAAAATCCTACACCCTCGGTTTCTATATTCGCTTTACCTTTTTTATTTACAAATCTGCCACCGTAATCAGAAGCATTCACACCATATCCGGTATTAATTTCGGTTTTAGCCTTGTTATTGAGCTTTTTTAATAATGCCATATCAAACAATAAATTTCTTTATAATTCAATTAGATTTGTCTGATGCCAAATATAACAATTTTGGCTTTCTATAATTTTCGAATATAATTTTTAACCATGTTGATAGCAGGCGGCGGCGGATTTGCAAAGGAAATGCTGGAGATTTTGCTACAGCAAAATTACGCAGACAAAATTTATTTTTATGATGATGTAGATCCTCTTAACAAAACCATTTATGATACTTACCCCATTTTAAAGAATAAAAATGATGTAAAAGAATTATTTAAAAACGATAATATATTTTGCCTGGGAACGGGCGGTGTGCAACAGAGAAAAAAATTATATGAGCTGCTCACAGTATGTGGCGGTAAGCCGGTAAATATCATTTCACCATTTGCCCACATTGGTAAAAATAAAAATGAAATTGGAGAAGCAACATCTGTTTCTACCGGGGCAATAATTACCACAAACGTAAATATTGGAAAAGGTTGTCTCATCAATCTTAACTGTACCATCGGACATGGAACAGCCATTGGAGATTTTTGTGAGCTCTCTCCGGGGGTTCATATTTCCGGTAATTGTATAATTAAAAATATGTGCTCAATAGGTACCGGTGCTGTGTTGTTGCCAAACATTACCATTGGCAATAATGTTACCATTGGTGCAGGCGCTGTTATTACAAAAAATATTGAAGAGGGGCAGGTTATAGTTGGTGTTCCCGGCAAGCCAATGGATCATTCTTAAGCAAATTAATATCAGTTAATGAACCTGCATATACTTAACGATCCGCACGGCTATAATTTAAATCTTGTAATACAGCATTGTAACAAATCGGATTCATCAGCAAAAAACGTTTTTATAAATCTAAATTTAAAACCAGTTAATAAAAATGAGCAGGCTGAATACCTGCCACAAAATATAGTAAGCTTTAAAAAAAATATCAAAACCCTTCCAAAACTTAGTTCAGTTACATTTTATCCACTTGATTATGTGGCTGCGTATTTTTTAAAAGAACTTAAAGCAAAACAGCCTGAAGTAATAGTGAGATGGGTTTTCTGGAGCTACGAATTTTATCACTTGCCTGGCAGATATCAGAAATTACTTAAACCTTTTTCTCAAAAGATTTTTATTGAGAAGAAAGAAAATAAAATACTATCAACAATAAAAACTGTAGTAAAAAAATTATTAAACAAACCGGTTGTAAATATCCCCTTGTTACACGAGACTTATAAATATGTAGATGCCTTTTATTCTTTTTTACAGCAAGATTTTATAAATGTGAAAAATAAAGTGCCTACACTACAAGCCACATATCATCAGACATCTTTTTTATCCATTGAGCAAATTGCAGGCAATAGTGATTCACAAAATTCTTTATCAGATGAAATAATTATTGGTCATTCGGCAAGGCTAACCGGCAATCACTACGAAATTCTAACATCCATTTCAACGATTGATATTAATAATAGAATTTTTATACCCTTGGCGCATGGTGATGCTGATTACAAAAATCAGATCAAAAAAAATGCTTTACAATATTTTGCTGACAGAGTGAGTTTTTTAGAAGAAGAACTAAATATGCAATTGTATTTTAAGAGAATATCTGCCGCAGGGTTTGCTGTATTTAATTTTAGTATGCAGGAGGGTTTGGGTAACATTCTTTTTTTACTTTGGAATGGGGCAAAAATTTTTTTGCAATCGGAAAGCAGCGCCTACATTCAATTTAAAGCCTGGGGTTTGGATATTTTTTCGTCCGAAAAAGATCTCACTGTAAAAAATCTCACCCAGCTTTTAGATACTAATTCAGCCATGAACAATAAAATCATTCTGAAAAATTTATTTAGCGAAAACAAAGTGAAAGAATACTGGAAACCACTGTTTCAGTAGAATAGCGTGCTGCTTTTTGCTATCTTTGCAACCGATTATGAAGAACATTAGAAATTTTTGCATTATTGCCCATATTGATCACGGCAAAAGCACACTGGCAGACCGTTTACTGGAATTTACAAACACCATCAGCGACAGGGATATGCAGGCTCAGGTGCTGGACGATATGGATCTGGAAAGAGAAAAAGGCATCACCATTAAAAGCCATGCAATTCAAATAAATTATACAGTAAAAGGGGAGGAGTACATTTTAAATTTGATAGATACACCTGGCCACGTAGATTTTAGCTACGAAGTAAGTCGGGCTTTAGCTGCATGCGAAGGAGCTTTGTTGCTGGTAGATGCATCACAAGGCATACAGGCACAAACAATTTCCAACTTATATCTCGCTATTGATAATGATCTTGAAATAATTCCTGTTATCAATAAAATTGATATGGATGGGGCGATGATACCAGAAGTTACGGATCAAATTGTAGAGCTTATCGGTTGCAAGCCGGAAGATATTTTACTGGCAAGTGGCAAAAGCGGAATTGGAATAGAAGAAATACTGGCTGCAATTATCGAAAGAATTCCGGCACCCAAAGGTGATGTTACGGCACCATTACAGGCATTGATATTTGATAGTGTTTACAATTCATTCAGGGGAATAATTGTTTATTACCGTGTGTTTAACGGCACATTAAAAAAGGGAGATAAAATTAAATTTTCCCATACCGGTTTAGAATATGGCGCAGATGAAGTGGGCATTTTAAAGTTTGGCATGGAAGCCAAAAATGAAGTACGGGCGGGTGATGTAGGATACATTATTACGGGAATAAAAAATGCTAAAGAGGTAAAAGTTGGTGATACCATCACTACTACCGTTAACCCGAGTAAAGAATCTATTAAAGGTTTTGAAGATGTAAAGCCAATGGTTTTTGCAGGAATTTTTCCTGTAGAAACAGATGCTTTTGAAGAATTACGTGATTGTATGGATAAGCTTCAATTGAATGATGCATCACTCACATTTGAACTCGAAACTTCGCAAGCGCTGGGCTTTGGTTTTCGCTGCGGCTTTTTAGGAATGTTGCATATGGAAATTATCCAGGAGAGATTGGAAAGAGAATTTAATCAAACAGTAATTACCACCGTGCCCAACGTAAGCTTTATTGCTTACACAACCCGTGGAGAAAAAATAATGGTTAACAATCCTTCTCAAATGCCCGACCCCAGCCGCATTGAGAAAATAGAAGAGCCATTTATTAAAGCTCAAATAATAACCACAGCAGATTACATCGGCAATATAATGACGCTTTGTATAAATAAAAGAGGGGCACTTACACACCAATCTTATTTAACCCCAACACGGGTTGAACTAACTTTTGAAATGCCCCTGACAGAAATTGTTTTTGATTTTTATGACCGTCTTAAAAGCTTAACACGTGGTTATGCATCTTTTGATTATCATCCCATCGGCATGCGTGAAAGTGATATTGTAAAGATGGATATTTTATTGAACGGCGAAAAAGTAGATGCGTTAAGTGCGTTGATTCACCGCCTGCGTTCACAGGAATTTGGGCGTAAGCTTTGTGAAAAACTAAAAGAGCTTGTTCCCCGTCAGCAATTTCAAATTGCCATACAGGCTGCTATCGGCGCAAAAGTTGTAGCCCGTGAAAACATTAGCGCCATGCGTAAAGATGTAACTGCCAAATGCTATGGTGGGGACATAAGCCGTAAGCGTAAACTTTTAGAAAAACAAAAAGAAGGTAAAAAAAGAATGAAACAGATTGGCAATGTAGAGGTGCCACAGGAGGCATTTTTAGCAGTTTTAAAACTGGATGATTAATTTGCCACCAAGGCTCCAAGCCACAAAGTTGCACCAAGATTTTCTTTGTGTTACTTTCTGCCTTTGTGACTTTGTGGCATTACAACCTAAAGCATTCTTTGATCTTAAAATAAAAAATTATGACTGATCTTTCTCTAAATAAAGACATGAATATTGAAGTAATGGCAAAGTTTATTGGCAAAGGACATGACAGTGCACTTACCGATGGTTATTCAATTCGCTTATATGATAAAGATGTTTTCAATGATGACTTTTTAGGTGAAGCCACGCTTGATGTAAATGGTATGGCAAAAATTACTTTTCAGCATGCTTCATTTGCTGATTGGGCAAACCTTGATGAAAAGCCGGATTTTTATTTTGTTGTTTACAAACACACAGAAGAAATATTTACTACAAAAGTTTTAGAAAACCTGGATATTGAAAGCCTTGAAGATTTTAAAATGGGTGAGGGGAAAGTGATAGATCTCGGCACTTATCTTATCTAAGGATAAAAAAATTACTTCTTTTTTACTTTAATCTTTGACGGTGTTACTTTAATTTTTTCCTGCACGGGTTCTTTAGTACCATCCACATCAAGACCGTTATTTTTCAATTTACTCCGGTCAACATTTCCATCACCATCTCTTATGGGATTTGGCAACGGCTCATCTCCCTGGTTGGTAACCTGTGTAAAAACTCTTTCTACATGCTGCCATCTTCCATCTTTCCATTGCAAACCTTCGTAATCTCCATCACCAACATAAGTATACTTTTTTTGGTTTTCTCCTGTTTCTGAAATAAGATGTTCATAAACAATCATGTTTTGATCAGCATCATAAACAAGCCGTGGGCTTGCATTTTTCTTATATTCAAGTATTAATCTGCGTG
>JBKJLG010000236.1:0-6801 GCA_046596995.1 Chitinophagaceae bacterium | reverse complement strand
TCGCTAAAAATGTTACTCCGCTTTTAAAGATCAGGAAAATTGATTTTGCCCTGGTTTTTGCGCTTAACCAAAAGCAATTGAATGATATTTTAACTGAAGTAGTTCCTGCTTTACATTGCGAAGCAAAATTATGGATCGCTTTTCCCAAGCTTACTTCTAAAATTGTAAGTGATTTAAACAGAAGCTGCACCTGGCAATATCTTCGCAACGAAGGCTTTGAATCAGTTGATGAAGTGGTTTTGGATTACGTTTGGAGTGCATTGCATTTTAAAAAATCTGAAATAGTAAAAACTGCCAAGCCATTGCAGGTAAAAGTAAAAATTTTAGAACCTCTCAAATTAAAGCGTAAGGCTGCTGCATTAGCTTAAACTATTTAAGAATTACTGTTCCCATTTGCCGGGTTATTTCCAGTTCAAGGTCTTTTAAATGTTTATGCGTTTGTAAAAAAGCCAACTGATCTTCAGGAGATTTTGCATGCTCCAGATCGAGTTGATTTATATTAATGAGTTTTTTAATTTTTCTTAGCCTTAAATAAGTTAGCGTAGATAACACTTCTTCTTTATACACATCTTCTCTGGTAGGTACAGGCATTTCATAATATTCTTTCCAACCAGGGCTAACTTCGTATGGAAATTCGATTATTGAAACAACCAGTGAACTGGCTTCAAGATCTTCACTATATAAAAAGTTTTTTTCTGTTGGCTCAATGCCGGCATCATACCAGGCTTTATACGTTTGAATAATATCAATTAGTTTTTTATTCTCCACCAGTTCATCTTCGGCAATACTTTTAATAATTATATCCGCAACTTTATCACTTTCATCCCATTCCTTATTTCCAAATTCCAGCAGGTTTCTTAACAAAGCCCTTTCATTCTTTTCATCTTCACTTAATAAATTTATTACATCATCATTTTCAACATTAATTGGTTGTGTGCCTTGTTGAAAAAACTTTTCATCACCAAAAGTTTTTCTTTCCTCTTTATTTATTTTTTCTCTTATAAATTTATTTACAAGATTGTGCAGGCCACTTTCATCAATCTTTAAAAGGGCTGCACTTTTGCGTATATAATCTTGCTGCTTTGTAAAATCTTCAGCTTTATTTATTTTAGAGATGGTTTCTGCAATTTGATTTACAACAGCAGAGCGTTTACTTGTATCATCACCTGCATCTTTTAAAGCAATATCAAGCTGAAATAAAATAAAATCTTTTTTATTAGCAGCAATAAATTCTGTAAAAGCCGTAACACCTTTTTTTGATATATAACTGTCCGGGTCTTCCTTATCAGGAATGAGTACTAGCTTAACATTCAAGCCTTCTTCCAGCGCCAGATCAAGCCCACGCAATGCCGCTTTAACCCCGGCGGCATCCCCATCATACACAATAGTAAGGTTACCGGTGTATTTTTTAATCAACCTCAACTGGTCAGGCGTAAGTGATGTTCCGCCACTGGCAACAACATTTTCTATACCGGCCTGGTGCAAAGCAATTACATCTGTATAACCTTCCACCAGTAAGCATTCATCAGCTTTATCAATTGCCATACGGGCAAAATAAGAGCCATATAAAAGTTTGCTTTTTACATAAATTTCATTCTCCGGTGTATTTATATATTTTGGTGCCTTATCATTATTTTTTATAAGCCTTGCGCCAAAGCCAACAATTTTACCGCTTTGGTTATGTACCGGAAAAATAATCCGTCCCCGGTAATTATCCGCAGGTTTTTCATCACGTATGGTTACCAATCCGCTTTTTTGCAGATGGTCAATATTATATTTTGCTGCAAGTGCGGTGCTGGCAAAAGCATCTCTTGCAGAGGGGTTAAATCCTAATTGAAATTTTTTAATTATATCTTCTCTAAAGCCCCGTTGTTTTAAATAGCTGAGACCAACGTCTTGTCCTTCTTCATTATTAAATAAAGTATCAGTAAAATATTTTTGTGCAAAATTATTTATGGCATAAAGGCTTTCGGCATTAAGCTGCTGCAACTTTACTTCCGGCGTAGCTTCAGTTTCTTCAATTTCCACATTGTATTTCGCAGCCAACCACCGCAGCGCCTCTACATAGCTGTACTTTTCATGCTCCATTAAAAAACTGATGGTATTGCCGCTGCGGCCGCAGCCAAAACATTTATAAATTTCTTTAGCAGGAGAAACAGTGAACGAAGGTGTTTTTTCGTTGTGAAACGGACACAATCCTAAATAATTGGAGCCACGCTTTTTAAGCCTGATAAAGGAGTTAATGATCTCCACTATATCAATTCTGCTTAAAATTTGTTGTATGGCAGCGGGAGAGATCATGCCTCAAAAATAGCTTAATAGCAGGTATTAATTTATAAACAGAATGAGTTTTGAACAATTTTTTAAGCGATGTATGCGTTCTTGTAAGGAATCTCCTATAAAGTAAACTTAAGCATGATACCTATTAAAAATCAACAGCAAACCCTAGCTGAAGAATTTACGGCTAACGATATTCTACTGGCAAAGGCCAATTACGAAGCAATCCTCAGAATTAAGCGGTGGAAGTTTATCCACAATCTTTCTGTTCTCAATAAGAATATAAGAAAAGAAGCTGACAATATGATCTGCAAATCATTTTTATCTATTATAAACAATGATGAAGTGCTTGAACTGGAAGGTTACTTTGAGGCTGAACTTCAAAATTAAAAACCCTCCAATCTGTAATTTCTGCAAACATCTCTTCCCGTAAATTTGATATTAATAAATATCTTTATTTTTTAGCATTATTGCAAGATAAAATAAAGGATATGCTAAGCCTGTATAATACAGTTAAAAATAATCACATACTTAAAATAGTAAACAATCTATCTGCCAATTACAATGGTCTGTCAGGCAAAAGTCCTGCGCAAAATTTTAGATCATCCTCAGAAACACTTCGCTGTTTAATAATCATCTCATAAAAAAATTTAATGAATTTAAAATCCGGATTACCATTCTGGCTAATACAATCAGGCTTGCCTTATAACTACCCAAAACTCGAGGCATCGGTTAAAACAGAAATTTTAATTATTGGAGGAGGGATTTCAGGTGCACTTACAGCCTACCATTTAGCCAGGGCTGGTATTGAGTGTGTTGTTGTTGATGCCCGTGAAATAGCCATGGGTAGTACTTGTGCCAGCACTTCACTTTTGCAGTATGAGCTTGATATGCCGCTGCATAAACTGGCAAATACAATAGGCATTAATAATGCAGTACGAGCTTACAAATTGTGTTCTGAGGCGGTTGAAAAGCTAAAGAACATCTCAAAACAAATAGGGTTAGAAGAATTTAAAACCAAAAAAAGTTTGTTTTTTGCAGCAAAAAAAAGTGATGTTAAGTTATTGAAAGATGAGTATGAAATAAAAAAGAAAAATAAATTTAAGATTCACTTTTTAGAAGAGAAAGAAATAAAGAAGCGGTTTAATTTTTCTGCACCGGCAGCAATTTTATCAGATACGGCAGCCGAAACAAACGCATACCAATTTACCCATCAACTGCACCAGTATAGTCTAAAAAAAGGTATTAGAATTTTTGAAAGAACAGAGATAAAAAAAATTGATCATCTAAAAAATGGTGTTAGTGCTACTACAACAAATGGACATGCTATAAAAGCAAAAAAAATAGTTTACGCAACCGGTTATGAAGCCCTCAGCCAAATTGATAAAAAAATTGCAACGCTTTATTCTACCTATGCTATAGTTAGCGAAAAAATTGATGACATGAATTGGTGGAACGCTGAAGTGCTTTTGTGGAATACTGCCGATCCATATTTATACATGCGTTCAATAAACGGGAACAGAATTTTGGTTGGTGGCAGAGATGAAAGTTTTTACAGCCCTGAAAAGAGGGATAAATTAATTGAGAAAAAATCAGCCATGCTGGCAAAAGATTTTATTAAACTTTTTCCAGGTAAAGTAATAACTCCCCAATTTAAATGGACAGGATCTTTTGCAGTTACAAAAGACAGCATGCCATTTATCGGCGAATATCATAAAAAACCTAACAGTTATTTTAGTTTGGGGTATGGTGGTAATGGAATAATTTTCAGTTTGCTTGCAGCAGAAATAATATGCGACCTTATCACGGGGAAAAAGAATGAAGATGCCCATATCTTTTCTTTCGACAGGCTATAAATTTTCAATAAAAGCTTAATTAAAAATAACGTAAGCACAAGTCTTATTATCTTTGCAGCCAAATTTTTTTATGGATAAAATAGAAGTATATATAATTTCCGCAGTGCGTACTGCCATCGGCAGTTTTGGAGGTTCTTTAAAAGATATTCCCGCAACAAAACTTGGTGCCATTGCCATAAAAGGCGCTATTGAAAAAGCCGGAATAAAACCCTCTGATGTGCAGGAAGTTTTAATGGGTTGTGTATTACAGGCTAATCTCGGTCAGGCACCAGCAAGGCAGGCTGCTATGCTTGCAGAACTTCCTGATAGTGTTGTTTGCACAACCATTAATAAAGTTTGCGCCAGCGGCATGAAGGCAGTAATGATCGGCGCCCAAAGTATAATGCTGGGATATGCAGATGTTATTATTGCCGGCGGAATGGAAAACATGAGCCAGGTTCCTTTTTATTCACCGGCTACACGCTGGGGAAATAAATATGGTAATACTCAATTGGTTGACGGGCTTGTAAAAGATGGCTTAACAGATGTGTACAAAGATTATGCAATGGGTAATGCTGCTGAATTGTGTGCAAGAAATAATAATATCAGCCGTGAGGCACAGGATGCGTTTGCAATTAACAGCTATAAAAAAAGTCAGGCTGCAGTAAATAATAACAAATTTAAAGAAGAAATTATCGGCGTAGAAATTCCGCAAAGAAAAGGCGACCCAATTTTATTTTTAAAAGATGAAGAGCCATTTAATGTAAAATTTGATAAAATACCTGAATTAAAATCTGCTTTTGAAAAAGGTGGAAGCGTAACGGCAGCCAACGCCAGCACCATGAATGATGGCGCAGCAGCCATTGTTTTAATGAGCAAACAAAAAGCTGAGGAGTTAGGCTTAAAACCCATCGCTAAAATTGCCGGCTTTGCAGATGCTGAACAAGCGCCGGAACTCTTTACCACTACGCCATCAATCGCTTTACCAAAAGCTGTTGAAAACGCAGGTTTAAAAATGGAGAATATTGATTTTGTTGAATTGAATGAAGCTTTTAGTGTGGTAGGCATTGCCAATACCCAATTGCTCAATTTAGATCCCGAAAAAGTAAACGTAAATGGGGGAGCTGTTTCACTCGGACATCCGTTGGGTTGCAGCGGTGCAAGAATTATTGTTTCACTGATAAATGTGTTAAAACAAAATGATGGTAAAATTGGCGCAGCCGGTATTTGTAACGGAGGCGGTGGGGCAAGTGCTATAGTAATTGAAAATATGTAATTCTTCTTTTAAATTTTTATTATAACCTTTATTATGAAAAAAATATTATTTGTTCTAAGTTTTGCTTTCATAAGTCTTAGTTCAAGTGCTAATGATTCAGCTTACGCCATTAAAGGCAATCTAAGTAAAGTAAAAAGCGGATTAATATATCTATATCAATTTAGTGCAGGAAGCCCTAAAAAAGATTCTTCTACAATCATTAATGGAAAGTTTTGTTTTAAAGGATTTATTCAAAAAACTGTTTATGCCCGATTAGATTTAAAAGATAATAAGGAAAGCTATTATCACTTTTTTCTGGAACCTGCAAATATTACTGTTTCCGGAATAACCGATTCATTAGAACTGTTAACAATTAAAGGTTCTCCGATTAATGATGTAGATAAGATTTTAAAAAAGCGGTTGGAATATATTGCAAAATGGGAGGACACTAATAGGAACTTGTATGCTGAAGCTTTCAAAGCAAAAAACAAATCTGTAATTGATAGTCTTGATGAGCTGGAGAAACCAATATTAAAAGAGAAAAGAAAAGTAATTGTTGCTTTTGTAAAAGATTATCCTCATTCAATGAGAAGTGCATTTGCCATTATGGAGAACTATTATTATTATGCAGAAGCAGATGAAGTGGAGCCATTATATAATCTTCTTGACAAAAATTTAAAAAATAGTGATAAAGGGATCGATATAAAAAAAAGGATTGATGTTTATAAAACCGTTGCTGTAGGCAAAATTTCGCCAGATTTTACACAACCTACACCAGATGGTAAAACCATTAGTTTATCGTCTATGAAAGGAAAATATGTTTTGGTTGATTTTTGGGCAAGCTGGTGCCCACCCTGCCGGAAAGAGAATCCGAATCTTGTAAAGGCATACAATCAATTTAAAGACAAGGGCTTTGATATCTTTGGTGTTTCTTACGATACTAACAAAGAGAAATGGGAAAAAGCGATAGCGCTAGATGGGCTGGTATGGCAGCAGGTTTCAGACCTTAAGGGATGGAAGAATGCAACATCTGCATTATATGGCATCGGTGATATTCCTACCAATTTTCTTTTAGATAAAGATGGAAAGATCATTGCTAAAAATATTTTTGGTAAAAAACTTCACGATAAATTGGCCGAAATAATTAGATAATAATTCCCATTGATTAATCAAACTAGTAAGTCACTCTTCATACTGATTTCAGAAGGTTTTCTTTTTGCTCATTTGAGCGTTATCGAATAATTTTACCATTCAATTTTTATACATGAGACAAATTGCATTTAGAGAAGCCTTACGTGAAGCCATGAACGAAGAAATGAGGAGGGACGAAAAGGTTTTTTTAATGGGAGAAGAAGTTGCAGAATACAATGGTGCCTATAAAGTTAGCCAGGGCATGTTGGAAGAATTTGGTGAAAGGAGGGTGATAGATACCCC
>JBKJLG010000231.1:0-4042 GCA_046596995.1 Chitinophagaceae bacterium | reverse complement strand
TTCAGTTAAAATATCATTCAATTGCTTTTGGTTAAGCGCAAAAACCAGGGCAAAATCAATTTTCCTGATCTTTAAAAGCGGAGTAACATTTTTAGCGAAAGAAAGCTTTACAAACTGCTTTTCAATGGTGGAAGGTAATCCCTGTATCAATAAATTCTTTTCATCTTTTAATCGCAACTTTTCAAACAATGTTTGAGACATATTTCAGATTAATTTAAATTAAAAAATGCACTAAAAAGGAAATCCAACAGGATGGAATTGGCAGTCAGGCTGCAAAGATAACTAATATATACTTTATACACATAAAAACCCCTTCCTTTTTTAGAGGTGAATTTCAAATTGTCGCAGACGCAAGTGGTTTGTGTGGACACAAACCACGGCTCAGCCCCGGTCAGTGTCCTCACCGACCGGAATAAGTAGCGGCAATTTGGGATGCACCCTTTTTAGAAAGAGCTTTAAGTAATATTAAACCTACCTGCGGTTATTAACTGGTTTATAAAATGATAAAGCTTCAGGCATATAGCTTTTTATTTTCTGTATGCGTTGAGCATCCGCAGGGTGAGTGCTTAAAAACGTTGGAGGCTTTGGTCCGCCGAGGCTTGCCATTCTTGTCCAGAAGGTTATTGCTTCCTGAGGATTATATCCCGCCATGGCGGCAAACATAAGTCCAAACCTATCTGCTTCAAGTTCCTGATTTCTGGAATTTGGCAATAAAACGCCAACTGTTGCTGCTGGTGCAAACACGCTATTAAAAATGCTATTTGCCTGCTGGTTGCCCGAGGTAAAAATATCACCCCCAAGGCCAATGCCCTGTGCAAGCATTGCCTGACTAATTCTTTCCTGGCTATGATGGGCAACTGCATGTGTAATTTCGTGACCTAATACAATGGCAAGCTGTGCCTCATTTTGTGCAGCAGCAAACAACCCGGTATAAACAACTACTTTGCCACCAGGCATACACCATGCATTTACATCTTTGTTATCAACTAAATTAAATTCCCATCTGTAACCGGCCAACTCTTTTGCTAAACCCTTTGAATTATAATATTGTGTAATGGCTGAGGCAATCCGGGTTCCAACTCTTCTTACCATTTCGGCATCACGGTTGTTATTATCTGTAACAATTTTGTTTTGATTAAGAAATGATCTGTATTGTGAAACCGCTTCCTGCTGAAGTGAGCTTTCTGAAATTAAACTTAATTGTTTTCTTCCTGTAACTGCATTGGTTGTACAGGCACTTATAAAAATGGCTGCACTTGCAAACAGGTAAAATATTTTTTTCATAATGATAAATTTAGATTGTATTAAACAATTGCTATACCAAAAACAGGCAAAGCGCTTTTAACATTAATAAGATGAATATTTAAAGAATAGAGTTGTTAAAGAAAATGTGAATATTACAGATTCTTTTTCCGGGATTTTCTGCGATCCCTGTGTTTTAAAATAGGCACACGGCTTTCATTTCCTTTAAAAATGCGGCTGATATTTTTTTGGTGTGTAAGAACGATTAAGCCTGCAATAGCCACAGCAAACACACGATAAAAAACTTCTTTTTCGTTGTATATCCATAATACACAAATAGGTAAAGCCACGCCGGCTAAAATTGAACTGAGAGAAACATAACGTGTAAGATAAAGTACAGCAATAAAAACGCCTACGCAACTAATGGCAACAACAGGTTGAATCGCCAGTATCATCCCAAACAAAGTTGCTACACCTTTGCCACCTTTAAATTGTGCCCAAAGGGGATAAATATGTCCAAGCGTTGCAGACAAACCTAAACCAATCATAAGATTGGTGCGGTCAAGTTCATTATGAAGATAGTGTGGTAAAAAATTATACAAGGCAACTGCGGTCAAACCTTTTAAAATATCGCAGATCATTACAATAGTGCCGTATTTTGAGCCGAGTACACGAAAGGTGTTGGTAGCGCCCATATTGCCACTGCCATATTCACGAATATCAATATCAAAAAAACGACGGCTGATGATTAGTGCGGTGGGGATTGATCCGATAAAATAAGCAACTAAAATAAGTATAACCTCTTTCATATTTCCTTAAGTGATTCGTGTTTTTCTAAACAGATACCGGACAACAAATATACCACATTTCCTCCATGGAACTATGGATCTTTAATTGTTAATAAAATGCATATCCATTCTTCACGCTGTTTTATTTTCTCAAAAACAAATCCTTCTGCAATAAAAGCATTTACTATGGCTCTTTCATCTTTTTTTAGAAAGCCGCTTAAAAGTATTTGTGTGTGCTTACTTATTTTTTTAAACGCATAGCTGTTCGCTAAAATAATATTTAAGTTTATATTGGATAAAATAATATCATATTGATCAAAACCATTAATATCGTCCTTCTTTATTAATTCAATATTATGGATACCATTTGCTAAAAAATTTTCAGCAGCATTGGTAATACTCCATTTGTCATTATCTATTGCGGTAACTTTTTTTGCACCCAGTTTTTTTGCCAGTATTGCTAATATGCCTGTGCCGGTACCAAAATCCAAAACCGTCTTATTTTTAAAATCTATGTGTTCCATTTGCTCCAGCATAAGATAAGTTGTGGGATGATGTGCTGTACCAAAACTCATTTTAGGTGTTATAATTATTTCATGCTTTATATTTTTTATTTGCTGATGAAATGCAGCACGTACTGCTACAAAATCATTTACAATTACCGGCTCAAATTCGCTCTCCCACTTCTCATTCCAGTTGGTTTTTTCAATATCTATTATTTTATAAATATTTTTTTCTGATAAAATATTTTTCAATTCCTGCTCATCAAAATCGTTTTCACTGATGTAAGCAATCAGCAAATTTTGTTCTTCTTCAAATGCATAAAAATTTATGGCAGATAGATTTGCCATTAAAATTTCAGAAGCTTCGATGCTGGTTACTGAAATTTCTATTTTAAGATAATCTTCCATAAAAAAATAATGGCTTGCCATTTACTGCAAGCCATCTTATTAAAAAATATAAAAATTAATTTCTTTGATTTTGCGAAGGATTACCAACACCCTGCTCAGGCTTAGGCAGTAAAACTTTACGGCTAAGCTTAAATTTTCCTGTTTTAGGATCAGTGCCAATAATTTTAACTTTAACCTTATCCCCTTCGTTAAACACGCCTTCCATAGTTTCTAAACGCTTCCACATTATTTCAGAAATGTGCAATAAGCCTTGCTTACCCGGTAAAAACTCAACAAAAGCACCAAACTCTTTTATTGATTTTACGGTTGCTTCGTATTCGTCGCCTATTTCAGGCACGGCAACAATATTTTTTATCCATGCTACTGCCTGGTCAAGGCTTTCTTTATCAGCAGAGAAAATACTTACTTCACCTGTTTTACCAACTTCAGTAATGTTTATTGTTGCACCGGTTGTTTTTTGTATCTCCTGAATTATTTTTCCTCCTGGTCCAATCACTGCGCCGATAAATTCGCCATCAATAATAATTTTTTCCATACGTGGTGCATGTGGCTTAACATCGCTTCTGTGTTCAGGCATGCAATTGTACATCGCATCTAAAATATGCATACGACCTTTTTTAGCCTGCGCCAATGCTTCTCTCATAATATCCATGCTCAATCCATCCACTTTAATATCCATCTGCACCGCACAAATACCCTCTCTTGTACCGGTTACTTTAAAATCCATATCACCTAAATGATCTTCATCTCCCAAAATATCAGTAAGAATTGCATATTTATTTCCTTTTGAAATTAATCCCATTGCCACCCCGCTTACATGCTTTTTAAAAGGTACACCTGCATCCATTAAAGCCAATGATCCTGCACAAACGGTAGCCATCGATGAAGAACCGTTACTCTCTAAAATATCACTCACAATTCTCACAGTATAAGGATATTCACTCCCGGGCATAATTTGTTTTAATGATCGAAGAGCCAGATTACCATGCCCCACCTCACGGCGGCCAACACCTCTCATAGGCTTTACTTCGCCGGTTGAAAATGGCGGAAAATTATAATGCAAAATGAATTTTGAATAGTCGCTTTTTGCGGCACTCTCGA
>JBKJLG010000015.1:0-6473 GCA_046596995.1 Chitinophagaceae bacterium | reverse complement strand
TTAAATAAAAGCTTCAATCTTTCTACTGATAGCGGGCTGCGAATTTGCTCATTGCCATAAATTTCGTCTGCAGTACCCATTACATTTTTATAAACTTCAATTTGCATTTGCGGGTTAACAGCTTCAATCAGGTAACAAACTATTTCATTTTTTTCTCCCGGGGGTTTTATTCTGTTCCATTTACATTCTAAACCTGTTAAATCCAACTCTTTTTCCGCCGTTTCATGGGCTGGATTTTCATTGGCGCCTTTAATTCTTTTTTCTGCGTAGGGTAAGCCATCACCAATTATTACAGGTTTATTAAAGCCCGAGCCGTATTTTACTTTAGCAATTTGCAAATAATGACCTGCATTTAAAACATCTTTTATGGATATACTACCGATATGCATTTGTAAATTAAAATTCTTTATTGTGTTTGCATTGTGCAGTAATAATCCATTGATGGTATCTTTTAGTAATTCTTCAGGCACCAGTAAAGTCCCGCCGTCTCCCCCAAAGAAAAATGGGATTTCAATACCCGCTGCTTTGGCAACATTGAGCCCTACAATAAGGCTGCCGGCTGCTATTAAATTTACATCGTTGTGTTTGCCTGAACTTACGGCTGCTGTTGAATCTTTAATATCGGACATTATAATGAACCAGTCTGCAGGAACATCTGAAAAATTATCAGCATGAAAAACTTCTGTAACCGGAAGCTGCAGCGTTTTTAAATTGCGGTAAAAGTGTTTGCTGCTCATCATCAAGAATTTTCTTCATGAAATATACGCACTTTTAAAATTACATTGTACGATGTTTAAATTGAAAAGGGATTAGTTTACAACAATCGGTTTATGGTTAACCATAAATGCTTTATTGTAATGAAGATTAATATCTGATTTAAATTCCTGATTCATTAATTGTACTTTTATAATACGGGCTTGTAGCTTCAAAAACGTTTTAAGGCGATGAAAAAATTGTTTTTTTTACTTAATATTTTTATTTGCAATTACACCTTTGCCCAGGCGGATAAAACAGATTCCCTTCAGCGTATTTTTAACGATCCTGCGATAAATACAGTTTATTTTAAAAATGGAATAACGGTAGTAAATGGTACACTCAACATACCCGCTAATAAAATATTACGATTTGATGGAGGAAGAATTTCAGGCAGGGGAATAATAAATGGGGGCTTAATAGATGCCTCATACCATAGCTGGATATTTGATACTACAATCACAGTAAACCTCCGTGCAGTAAACCAATATTTTTCCATAAAATGGTTTGGTGCAGATGATAGAAATGCTGATAATTCGGGGCCCATTCAGCGCTCAATAAACACTTGTATTAAAAATAATATCCGTACAGTTTTTTTTCCCGTTGGCAGATATAAAATTGCTTCGCCAATTATTATACGTGGCAGCGAGGGAATTAAAGAAGCAGGTTTTTGTACGCTTGAATTACTGGGTGAAAGTTCTTTTTGGGATAGTAACCTCGGCAGTGAATTGCATACCACTTTTAATAATACGTTTGCTGTAGGTATTCAAAATGGCAAAGGCTGTAAAATTCGGAAACTCACTTTTATGGGGCTTTTCACCCCGCCAAATACCGGCGACCAAAATAAATTTTACAATACCTCTTTCGAAAAATTTACAGATGGCAAAAGCCGTGACAGCCGCTATTCTCCTTATGCCGCAATTGTAATTGATCCCTTTACCAATCTTGCATCAGATGCAATGCCCCGTGACGGTGGCTACCCGGGGTTAACAGCCTATTACGGAAAAGCAAACACTTCTCAAACACAAACCGGCAGTACGGCAATTCAAATTGAGGAAATTAAGATCAGCAATTTTGTAGTGGGTATTTGCTCATCGCCCAATGGGTTAACACGCAATGCAGAAATAACCATTATTAATAAAATACAATTTGAGAATTGCAAACTTTGTATCTCTGGCGGGCAAGATCAGGAAAAAGGAAATGTAATTTCAAACATACATTGCTGGGGTGCTACGCATACCATTTTTGCAACAGGGCTTTACGGCGGTCCACGTATGGCGGGCAACTGGAATATTGACCATGCAAACATTGCCGGCATGGTTGTAAGATTTATTTACAACGAACAGCATGGATATTTTCCCACTTACATTTCAAATGTGTTTGCAGAAAGCTTAGGCACCTGGGGAACTATCAATTCAGAACTTTCATCTCAAATATCTGATTGCCACATTGACTTTGCTTATAAAAGTCAGGCTGGCGAAAGAAACCTTTTAACTTCAAAGGGAAAACTGGTTGTTTACCGCAATTGTAATTTCAGGTATTATGGAGAAAGCACGCCTTTACAAATGGAAGGGAATTGCGTTTTTGAATATTGTTATTTTTCCGGCAAGCCGGAGATAAATGGGAATGCTACTTTTATAAGGTGTAATGTAAATGGTGAAGTTACCGACGCTGAAAGTAATAGCAGCAAATGGTTTACGCCTTTTCAAATTATTTTAATAAGCCTGGGAGTTCTCATATTAGCAGCTATTTTTTTTGGCAAAAAATTAAATCCGTTAAAACAAAAAGCCGCAAAAATCTTAGGCAATAACCTGCAGTGGAAAACGCATTAATTTTCTCCAGCCCTTGAAATTTTATTCTGAAATACAACAGGTAAATCTTGATAAAAACATTGTATTGCTTGCCTGGGATTTCTCCGGTAAGGTTACAGCCACTACCAACTATGCCGATTCTAATCAAAATGTTTTAAAAAAAATAAGAGACGATCATTTTGTAAGCAAGTTGGGAGAGGAAGCCTGCAAAATTGTTTTATCTAAGTATGCTAATGTAACTGGTCCTGATTATATAATTTACCCTGCCGATAAAAAATCGTGGCAGGAAGATCTGATTATTAATGGCGTTGGACTGGCTGTAAAAGCACAGAGGAGAACCGCAGCAAAAAAATATTCTCTTTCATGGACTTTTCAATGCGGAGCAAAAAGAAAAGATACCATACTTACAAAGCCCGATGCCTGGGTTGTTTTTGTAGAGTATGATGATACAGCGCAATATAATTGCTATATTTATCCTCCTTATCAAATTAAGAATTTGATTTTTAGTGAGCCAAAACTACCTCATTTGATAGGGCACAAAAAAGTAATTTATGCAGCTATGTTACCTGAATAATTGTCTTTTAACTCTCAGGTTCTATTTAAGTATTAATATTTTATTAGGGTGAATATTTTAAAAAGAAATAATGTAAATGTTATTGGAGATGGAGATCAGGTTATACTATTTGCACATGGTTTTGGTTGCAGCCAAAATGCATGGAAGCGAATTACGCCTGCCTTTATTGCGGAGTATAAAGTTGTATTGTTCGATTATGTTGGTTCAGGAAAATCCGATATTTCAGCATACGATAAGGAAAAATATGCTACACTCGAGGGATATGCCACCGACATTAGTGAAATTTGCGCAGCACTTAATATTAAAAATGCAGTATTTGTAGGGCATTCCGTGAGTTGTATGATAGGGGCGCTGGCTTCTATTAATGATCCTTCTTTATTTAAAAAATTAATATTTGTAGCCCCCTCCCCTTATTATTTAAATGAAGATGGATACGAAGGCGGGTTTGAAAAAGAAGAGATAGATACTTTATTTGAATTAATGGAAGAGGATTACCAGCGTTGGGCAAAACTCATGTCCCCGCAAATAATGGCAAACCCTGAAAATCCTGAATTAACCTTGGAAATGGAATCAAACTTCTGTTCTACAGATAACGAAGTAGTAAAACAATTTGCAAGGGTTACATTTTTATCAGATAACAGAAAAGATCTTCCTCTTATACCTGTGCCCAGCGTTACACTTCAATGTGCTGAGGATATTATAGCGCCGCTCTCCGTAGGGCGATACATAAAAGAGCATAATCCTGATAATACGCTGGTGAATCTGGAAGCTACTGGTCATTGTCCGCATATGAGTGCACCCCAGGAAACGATCAAGGTTATTAAATCATTTCTTTAAAATTAATATCGGTATATTTAAAAAGTAATTTTTATATGCAGCAGCTAATAGATCAAATTAAAACTGAAATAGAGGAATCGCAGGATTCTGTAGAATTCTCAGCCTTATATGATAAATATGCCCCCGCTGTATATGGAAGAATATTACAGGTAGTAAAACAAAAGGATATTGCAGAAACAATACTTGAAAAGGTTTTTATCAAAGCTTTCAGTAATTCTTCAGTTAAAACTACATCGCAATTAAGCCCTTTTATTACCCTGCTTAATGAATCCCGCAATAAATCTTACAGCACTATCAAAGCCATGAAAGTATTGGGTTCCCTTTGCAGCGCATCATCCCCGAAATCTGTTACTGCTTAAACACCCGGTAAAAGTTGTTTCTTGCCGTATTTTGTGTTACGCTATAGTTGTTTTATTTTTGCGGCAGATACAGGCAGATTTGTTTATTGTTCAGCCTGCATCCATCCCGGCTTGCCGGAAAAACTGAACTAATAAACGAAAACATTCTGCGTTACTTCTCCAGGATTCTAAAATTTCGTTTAAAAGTTAGTTGATTTTTTTGGTGTGAGCTTTTACAGCTATGGTCAACATCGTTGTGTCACTCACTTCATCTGCATACATAAATTAAACTTTTATGAAAACAATTCAGGAATGTCTAAAAGAAAAAATTTTAATAATAGATGGTGCTATGGGCACTATGATACAGCAATATAAGCTGGAAGAAAAAGATTACCGCGGCGATCGATTTAAGGATTGGCACACAGATGTAAAAGGCAATAATGATCTGTTAAGTATTACACAACCTCAGATAATTGAAGCCATTCATTTAAAATATTTAGAAGCCGGCGCAGATATTATTGAAACCAATACATTCAGCAGTACTTCAATTGCTCAGGCAGATTATGATATGCAGTCATTGGCATATGAATTAAATGTAGCCGCAGCAAAGTGCGCAAGAAATGCAGTTACGAAATTTTTAGAGTCTCAAAAAGCCTCCCCCACCGGGGTAGGTTTGGAGGGGGCTTTTGTTGCCGGAGCAATTGGTCCGCTGAATAAAACATTAAGCCTTTCACCCGATGTAAATAACCCGGGCTACCGTGCAGTAACATTTGATGAAGTGGCAAATGCTTACACAGAACAAATAAGAGGATTGGTTGATGGCGGCGTAGATATTTTATTGATAGAAACAATTTTTGACACACTTAATGCAAAGGCAGCTATCTACGCAATAAAAAAATTCTTTAGAGATAATAAAATAAAGGAATTACCTATAATGATCAGCGGAACAATTACAGATGCAAGCGGACGAACTTTAAGCGGCCAGACGCTTGAAGCTTTTTACATTTCTGTTTCACACGCAAACCCATTAAGCATAGGATTAAATTGTGCATTGGGCGCAAAAGAAATGCGTCCGCATATTGAAGAGCTTAGCCAGATTGCAAATTGTTTTACTTCTGCCTATCCAAATGCCGGTTTGCCAAATGCCTTTGGTGAGTATGATGAGCAACCACATGAAACCGCACATATAATTGAAGAATGGGCTAAGGAAGGTTTTGTAAATATTGTAGGTGGTTGCTGTGGCACAACACCAGACCATATTAAACACATTGCAGAACAAGTAAAGAAATTTAAACCAAGAAGGCTACCTGTTTTAGAGGAAGCTTTAGTATAGCCACAAAGGCACCAAGACAGAAAGTTTCACAAAGAAGAAAAAATCTAATAAATTCTTTGTGTTGCTTAGAGGCTTTGAGTCTTAGTGGCAAGATTTAGCCACAAAGGCACCAAGACAGAAAGTTTCACAAAGAAGAAAAATCTAATAAATTCTTTGTGTTGCTTAGAGGCTTTGAGTCTTAGTGGCAAAATTTTAGTGGCAAAAAAAATAAAGAATGCAAAAAGAAATTATAGAACATAGAGAATCGTTAGGTAAACAAATAGTTGATATTGCTTATCATATTCATAAGGCTCTTGGTCCCGGCTTGCTGGAAAGTGTTTATGAAGCTTGTTTTTGTTATGATTTAACCAAACGGCAAATTCCGTTTGTAGTTCAAAAAAAAGTTCCCATTTTTTATGATAGTGTAGAATTTGCGGAAGGGCTTAGACTGGATTTACTTATAGATGATTTAATAATAGTTGAATTGAAGGCACAAGAAAACTATCATCCTGTTTGGGAAGCCCAATTACTTAGTTATTTAAAACTTTCGGATAAACATTTAGGATACATTATAAATTTTACTGTTCCGCTAATTAAGGATGGCATAAAAAGAATGGTATTATGACTTTGTGTTTCTTTCTGTCTTAGCGTCTTGGTGGCAAAAATTAAATTATGAGCGAAACAATTATACATCCCTTTTTAAGGTTAGCAGGACTTGAACCTTTAATCGTTAGACCTGAAACAAATTTTGTAAATGTTGGTGAACGCACCAATGTTACCGGCTCTAAAAAATTTGCCAGATTAATAAGAGAAGATAAATATGAAGAAGCACTTTCTGTTGCCCGCCA
>JBKJLG010000339.1:0-7881 GCA_046596995.1 Chitinophagaceae bacterium | reverse complement strand
AATGCAAAAGACAGTGCTGCTGCAAAAAATGAATTATTAAATTTAAAAGCCTCTTTTAAATCAGACACAAACGCAATGGTTTTTTTAGCAAGAAATACTTCTGCAATAAATTATTTTGATGCCTATTTGCCAAAATCTAAAATGCAAATGCCGGATAAAGATTCAATCGTTAATCTGGCAAATGGTAATCTTTTTGGTCCATACCTGGATGCAGGAAATTATGTGATTGCAAAAAAATTATCCTCAAAAATTTTACCTGATAGCATAAGGAGCCGTCATATTTTATTGGGTACAAACAACCCTCAAACAGGCGAAGTTATAATGGCAGATAGCCTGGCTAAACAAAAAATAGATAGTATTGAAAACGCCATTAAAGGGGGCGCTGATTTTGTGGCTTTGCAGAATATTTATTCAACGGACGAAACGGCTAAAAAAGAAAAAGGTGAAATGACATTTGATGTTGTTACCATGCAAAGCGAGGGTTTTGCAAAGGAGTTTGCAGATTTTTTATTGAACGAAAAGGGCGAAACAAAAAAAACAGTAAAAACACAATTCGGCTGGCATTACATAGAAATATTAGAAAAGAAAAATCCACAGCCTGCTTACAAGGTTGCTTATCTGGCTAAAGAGATTTTAGCAAGTGATGAAACAATAAATGCAGCAAATGCTGCTGCCACAAAAATTTCAGGACAAGCAAGAGATACCGCAGCGCTGAATAAATATATAAAACAAAACGGGTTGCAAAAAATAGATGTTCCTGCACCGGTTAAAGAAAGTGATTACCAGATTGGCGGCTTGCAAGATGCCAGGGCAATTGTAAAATGGGCTTACGAAGCCAAAGAAGGTGAAGTATCGGAACCGTTTAGCGTAGGAGACCAATATGTAGTGGCTGTTGTAAACAAAAAAGTAAAAGAAGGTTTGCCGGATACAAGAACAGCCCGTGCTTTAGTAGAATCTTTTGTAAGAAATAAAAAGAAAGCTGAGATAATTAAAAAGAAATTAGGCACACCTGCCTCATTGGAAGCTGCTGCTGCAATCTATCAAAGACCTGTACAGTCTGCCGGCGCTGATTCAACACTTACATTTAATGCTGCAATAATAAATGGCATAGGTACTGAGCCAAAAATTGCAGGCGCCGCATTTAATAAAGATTATCAAGCAAAAATTTCTCCTGCGATAGCAGGCAATACAGGTATATTTATTATTAAGGTAGATAAAATTAGCAGCAAGCCACAAGATGCACCAGAGATTGTTGCACAAATGATGGGCATGAAAATTAGCCAGTTAGCACAGGCTGCTGCCGGTAAATCTTTTGAGGCATTAAAAAAACAATCTACTATTAAAGACAAAAGAAGCAAGTTTTTTTAACCCTTAGCATATTGTTTTTAAAAGCATAAGCAAAGCGGCATAAAAAATATATTCGAAATGTATAATGCGAACTTAAGAGTTCGCATTATTGTTATACTAAACCAGATAAATATTATTATAATGTATTTTTTCTTTTATTTAATACAGCCTCAAGCTCATCAACTGATTTAAGCCACCGAATAGATTTGGGCTGCTCAATTTTATTTATTACTTCATTACCTGCGGCCACATATATATTTGCTTTAATATTTTTTACCAACGATGATAAATATTTTTCAATTGCATCGGGTTCCTCACGCAAAACTAAAAATAGCAGCAAGTTTGCAGGTTTAATTTCATTTACTGCATTTAGCAATGTATCATAAGGTAAACTGCTGCCTAAATAAAATACATTACCTCCCGCACTTTTAATAACGTAGGCCGAGAATAACAAACCAATTTCATGAAATTCGTTTTCGGGAAGAAATAAAAGCCAGCGATCGTTTAGCTGTGGTTTCTGAGGTAAGCCATCAATGGCTGTAAATAATTTTTGTTTTAAAAAATTGCTGATAAAATGCTCGTGAGCAGGCGGCAATGTATCTGTTGCCCACATTAAGCCAAGCCTCACCAGCATTGGATAAATTATTTTTATGTAAGCGTTGCGTACATCATATTTTTGTAAGCATATATAAAATAATTTTTCAAAAGCCGAACCATCGAAACACATCCCGGCTGCTATCATTTGGGAAATATAATATTCCGCAGATTTATCATCACCCCGGATATTTTTTAGTTGTGCTTGAATAATTTGAAAAAGCTTTTCATCAGGCATCAGGCATAACTCTGATACTTTATAACCATTATTTAAAAGGCTCACAATATTAAGTAAACGTTTAAGCTGAGTGTTGTCGTAATATCTTGTGTTACCATCAGATCTGTTTGGTTGCAATGCCTGATAGCGCTGCTCCCAAATGCGGATAGTGTGTGCTTTTATCCCGGAAAATTGCTGTAATTGGGATATGGTAAAATTGTTCATAAAAGATTTTTCAGGACGCAACCAAGGAGCTGTTAAGGCTATTTAATTTTTGTGAGGCCCTGTAAACCGTCAAAACAATTTTTAGTATTTTCTTTTCGGCGTTGTTATCATAATCTTTAATCTCTTTACCGGCCCGGGTAAATACTTCAATTAAAAAATCGTCAGCTTGTTCTTTTGAGTTCGCAAAATTTTTTACAAAGCCCAAAACTTTTGGTGCATAGGTGGCGTACAAAAGTTCAAAGCCGGTATTTAACTGTAAAACTGGAGCTGAGCGAACCATAATTTTGTTTAGATAAATACGAAAATATCTAAACAAAATATAATTACCAAAAATATCTAAACATGGTAAGATTTAACTTTCATCACAAAACAAATAATTGTAATGATGTAAATTTGTAAAAATGGAAGATGTTATAATTAATAAGGTGGCAGAAAGCGGTTTGATAACACTTGACCTTGAACAATATTATCCCAAAGGCGATACAGCGGTTTTTGATTTAAAAGACCATCTTTTTATGGGGCTTATTTTAAAAGAAAAAGATTACCGGGAAGCATTAAAAGATACCGACTGGAGTATTTATCAAAATAAAAATGTTGCCGTAACCTGTTCGGCAGATGCCGTTATACCAATATGGGCATACATGCTTGCCGCCAGCCACCTGCAGCCGTTTGCAAAAGAAATTGTTTTTGGTGATGAAGATTTTTTGCACCGCACCCTTTTTCTTAAAAATATTGCTTTATTAAACCCGGAAGAATTTTCTGATAAAAGAGTGGTGATAAAAGGTTGTGGTGATAAACCCATATCTGCAACTGCGTATGTGGAGGTTACCAAAATTTTACGCCCCGTGGCAAAAAGTATTATGTATGGAGAGCCTTGCAGCACAGTACCAATTTATAAGAAAGCAAAATCCTGATTAGTCAATGGTCAATAAGTCAATATGACAAACCCCAATAAACAATACCTAAATAACGGGATTAAAACCACCCTCTCTTTTTAAAAATAAAGATCATAACTACAGGAACAACAAGCATAAAACTCATTGCAAGATAAAAGCCAAGCTCGTGGTGGGCAAAAGGAATTTTATCAAAGTTCATCCCAAAGATACCTCCGATAACAGTTGCGGGGGCAAGCAAGCAGGTTACTATCGCCATTACCTTCATTACTTCATTCATTTTTAAATTTACATTGCTTACATACAAATCCTGTAAACTCATCATCATATCACGGTAATTTTCTGCCAGTTCTGTTGCTTGAATAATATGATCGTATACATCTTTGAAATACTTCTCGGTTTTTTCATCAATCAAATTATTTTCACTCCGCAAAATTCCATTAATAACTTCCCTTACCGGTGATATGCTTCTTTTTAAAAGAATCATTTCTTTGCGCAGCATATTTATTTTTAAAAGCGTACGTGTATCAGCACGGCGGGATATATCTTCTTCAAGAGATTCGATCCTGTCTCCCAAACTTTCCATAACTACGTAATAATTATCAACAACCATATCAATCAGGGAATAAAATAAGTAATCGGCCCCGCTTTGCCTTATTTTACTGCCTTCAACTTTCAGCTTTTCACGCAAAGGATTAAAAACATCTTTTGTATCATCTTCCTGAAAACTGATAACAAAATTTTTACCCAATACAATACTTAACTGCTCAACTTCTACCGAATTGGTGGCTTCATTAAAATAAAGCATGTTTAGCAGGCAAAAAAGCAGGCCGTTCAATTCATCCATTTTTGGTCGCTGGCCTATGCTTAAAATATCCTCGGCAATCAGGGGGTGTATCCCAAAATGTTCTGCAACCGCTTCTACATCTTCCTTGCGCAAACCGTCTATATTAAGCCAACTGATTTTTGGTGATTCAAGATATTTAAAACAGGCGCTCACACCGCTTACCTCCTGCTCGTGCAATTCCTTGCCATCATAATCGTAAGCAAAAATCTTTATTTCTTCCGGCTCTTTTCGGGAAGGCGCAACGGTAGGATTAACCTGCAAAACTTTTTTAGTTCTTAAAAGTTCCAGCGGATTAATAAGAAGAGATAAATATTTTCCTTTTCTTAAATTGTCTAACATTTTTTTTAATTGCCGTGTAAGATAACGATGCTTTTTCAGCAAAAACAATCTCTGGAAAAATAATTAAGTACCAGCAATACTATTTTGCAATGCTATTTTTTTAGCTTCAATAAAATAACGTTCAATAGCATTATCTACTGTAGGCAGTAAAATTCCTTTCTCGCTTTTTAGCGCAGAATATTTTGGGCGGCGGGCTTTTAAATTTAATTTATGTGCAGGCTGCGCCTGGATGAGCCCTGCATCAAGCCCTGCTTTTTTTGCTATTTTTTTTGCAAGATGAGCCCAGGTTAATTCACCATTATTGGTTATGTGCCAAATACCTTTTTCATCATCAATTAAAATATCAAGCGCTGTATTTATAAGATCGGGTATGTAAGTTGGAGAAATAACAAGATCATCTGCGGCAGCAAAACTTTTATTATTACCCAGGCAGGTAATCACATTGTGTACAAAATTATATTCATCCCATGGGCTAAAAAAAGAACTTGTTCTGATAATTATTGATTCAGAATTTACTTCCATCGTCTGTACTTCTGCCTCCGCTTTGCTTTTACCATAAACATTTAAGGGGTTGCAAATATCCGATTCTATATAAGCACTTTTTTTTCTGCCATCAAAAACCATATCAGAAGAAAATGTCATGAATTTTAAGTCGGCTTTTTTACATGCAGCCGCCAATAAAAATGCCCCTCTTGTATTTTTAGCAAAACATTTTTGCTGTTCACTTTCAGCATCATCAACCCTCACAAAACCTGCCGCATTAATTATTGCCCAGGGTTGATATAAATTTATGGCCGCATCAATTTCAATTTCGTTTGTTATATCAGCATCTTGCCGGGATAAAAGATTATAGGGTATGCAACGCTGCCTGCATATTTTTGCAAAGGCTTTACCCAGCGTACCTGTTTTGCCAATAATTAAAATGGGCTGGGTATTATTCTCAGAAAAAGATTTTTTAGTTATTTCTTTTTCATATGCAAAACGAATATCACGCTGCCACCAGCCTTTTTGTTCAATTACAGGATGAAGGAAATTTTGAGATGCAATGATATTTTTTATAAAAAAAGTAAGAGCAGTGGGACGTGGTATGCCAGAGCGTACATCAAAAACACCAGGCTCATAAAGCATTTTTTCAGATGTAAGTAAACTCTCCCAGCCATAAGAGCCCAGTAAAGCCCAGGCGGTCACCGCTTTTATATCAACACCTTCTTCTTTTAATTCTTTACAAACTTCCCATACTTCGTTAAGCCATCGTAATTGATCTTCTCTTCCGCAATTTAGCTGGGCTTCGGTAATAGCTATGGGGAGTTTGTATCTCTCCCAGGCCTCTTGCAATAAAACTTTTAAACCAGATGGTTGATTGTGTGCAACCCTTACGGCTTCAACATCTGCATAAGTGTGTAATTCATTGCCGCCATGTGCATGCAGCGGATATTTTTTTACATCTTCATCAATAAAACGCTCAGAAGTTACATAATGGTTAAATCCTACAATATCGGGGGGGCAGGGATTTTGTAAAAAGAAGATCAAATCTTTTTCAGGAATACCAAGTCGGGAAAAATATTTCCACATAACATGCGAAGCATCTACTTTACCGCACAACAGATCATACGTAAGCCATCTTCTTTCATTTTCAAACTTTGCCTGGTATTGTAATAAAGGTGTGCTGTAGGTTTTGCCAAGGTCTTCTGTTTGTACAAGCTTTGCCTGCGGATTTATTTTTTTTATGGCTTGCATTGCCAGCACTACACCTTTCATTTGGTTTAGCAACATTTTTGCAAAGCTGCGGTCGTTTTTTTTATGCGGAAACCAAAAACCGTACAGGCCGCTAAATCTTGCTGTAGTAAGAGGTTCATTTATTGGTGTATAAAATTGTAGCCACGGAAATTTGGTGGCAACTGCTTCAGCATACTTTGCAAAAAGCGCCGGAAAATTTTCATCTAAAAGATTTGTAAATGATGGGCCGCTACCATGATGTAACAATCCGGCTATGGGTGTAACACCATTATCTTTTAAAAAATTTAATTGGTTTTCAATCCATGTCCAGTTTATTGTTTCATTTAACGCAGGCTGATGTTTTTCCCATAAAATGGGATAGCGCAATGTTTTAATACCAAGATTTGAAAAGAGAGAAAGATCGTTCTCCCTTGTATAATGCCCTGAATAATCAAGCTGATCAAACCAGGTATCACCGACCCTGTTTATAGTACATTCAATACCACCCCAAAGCTCAAGATTGTGGCTGGGTAAGTTTTGTTTCGCTGACATGTGACTCAGATTGATGGTTCATTAATTTTTTAAAAAGGGTTAATGACTGGGCTACCACCTGGTCCATATTATAATATTTATAAGTGGCAAGCCGCCCAACAAAAAAGGTATTGGGCGTAGCTGAGGCAAGCTGCTGGTACTTTTTATATATCTCTGCATTCTCCGGACGGGGCACAGGATAATAAGGATCACCTTCTGCCTGTGGGTACTCATACACAATTGCGGTTTTATCATGCTGCTGACCCGTGAGATATTTAAAATCAGTTATTCTTGTATATGCATGCTCGTTAGGATAATTTACCGTACCCGTTGGTTGAAAACTTGCGGCTTCAATGGTTTCAAATTTAAAATCTAAAGAGCGGTAAGGCAATTTCCCAAACTTATAATCAAAATAACTATCCACCGGTCCGGTATAAATCATGAATTTATGAGTTGTAGTTTTCACAATTTCTTTATAATCTGTACTTAACTGTATGGTTATGTTTGGATGCGAAAGCATCTTTTCAAACATTTTGGTGTATCCGTAAAGCGGCATTGATTGATAGGTATCAGTAAAATACCTGTCATCAGTATTTGTTCTAGTGGGCACCCTTGCTGTTACAGAGGCATCCAGTTCCGATGGATCAAGGGCCCATTGTTTACGGGTATAACCCCTGAAAAACTTTTCATATAATTCTCTTCCTACTTTGCTAACCACTACATCTTCAGAAGTTATAATACGATCCACCTTTTCTGCTTTGGATGCAAAAAACGCTTCCACCTCATCTTCAGTTAAATTAAGATTATATAATTGATTGATCGTATTAAGATTTATAGGAATGGGAACCAATTGCCCGTCCACACTTGCCAAAACCTTATGTTCATAAGGTCTCCACTCTGTAAATTGGCTCAGGTATTCAAAAACTTCCTTAGCATTAGTATGAAAAATATGAGGCCCGTATTTATGTATCAGAATACCATCTTCATTATAATAATCGTAGGCGTTACCTGCAATATGATCTCTTTTATCTACTATTAAAACCTTATTACCCTCTCCAGCCAGCCTCTCTGCCAACACACTACCTGCAAAGCCTGCCCCCACTATCAAATAATCATACATACACTTCTTCTTTACTTGTATTGGTTATACTATTTATCTTTTTAAAGTTAGC
>JBKJLG010000318.1:0-7636 GCA_046596995.1 Chitinophagaceae bacterium | reverse complement strand
TGCTTGTTTTGGATTACATGTATAAATAGTTTTATAACTTATACATTTTGTATAATATAAAGTTGTAAGGCTTCCCCCAAAAAAAGATGTATGGCTGTAGTGCGATGATATGGTTTGCCCTGTAACAGGGCAGGTATTTAAAAAAATTTGTAAGAGCGTTTATGCTAAATGTTATGGCAGTTGAATATACTGTAGGTAACCGTAACTAAGCATCGTTTAAAAATACAAAAAACCAGCTGGTAAAGCTGGTTTCTATTTTATGAAAACAATAAACAAAAATTAATCTGCTATTAAAATATCTTCCTGGCAAGAGTTTGCAAAATGAAATTGCAATGTAAGTTTATGTGCCGGGGGAATGTTTGTTCCACTAATGCAATAGCTAACATATCCTTTTTTATCAAACGTAGAAATATCACCTTCTATTGGTACTAGTACACCTGCAACCTGCTCACCATTATAATAAATTGCCATTAAAGTTGGTACAACCGTTGGGCGCTCATTAAAATACAATCTAATTTGTGCATCACCTCCA
This sequence comes from Chitinophagaceae bacterium, assembly GCA_046596995.1. Classification (GTDB taxonomy): domain Bacteria; phylum Bacteroidota; class Bacteroidia; order Chitinophagales; family Chitinophagaceae; genus Ginsengibacter. The sequence continues at coordinate 7,104 of JBKJLG010000318.1, read as the reverse complement.
CAAGTTCCCTGTCCGTTGTTTCTTTTAAATAAACTTGGGCTGGGGTATGTTAAACAACTACCATCTGCAGACCCACCAGTATCACGGGTCTGTGCAAAAGTATCCGTTGCAGTTAAAGCAAATGCTGCAAATAAAAATGCAGTTAATAAAACTTTTGTGATTGATTTGCTTATTTGTGTAGTAATGTTTTTCATAGGTTGAGGTGTTTAGGATTTTATCAGATTGACTATACAAAGATAGAACCTGCATATCCCGCTGCAATAGCGGTTTCACTCAACTTATGTAATGTTGTAATTACCGTGCTTATCGTATTGTTACGGCTGCTTTTTAAGGTGTAATTACTATATTGGGCATAAAAAAAAACCGGCATGTAGCCGGCTTATTAAATAAAAATTAATTATAAATTAGTTGCTACCGTGAAGCACACATTCTTCTTGTGTAGAATTCGGGTATTTGAAAATTACAGTAAGTTTTACTGCCGGGGGTATATTGGAAGTGGGCAGGCAATAGCTTATGTATCCTTTTGATGCAAGGTCTGCAATGTCACCGCTTATTGGGGTTGCATTTGTTAACAGTGATACACCGTCATAAAAGATATTTTCTAAAGTAGGCGCAAAAGCAGGTGCTACATTAAAAAACAATCTGATTTGTGCTGCACCACCACATGTACCATCGCCATTGTTTCTTGCAAATGCAGTAGGACAGGGTTGAGGAGGAGTGCTGGTGCCGTCCCCTGAACCACCGGCATCCCGGGTTTGTGAAAATGTTTTGTTAGAGAAAGTTAATGCTGATACTGCAATAATGCAAAAGGTAAAAAATTGTTTTTTCATAGTCGGATAGGATTTTAAATGTTTATGAAATGTTCTAAAGATATAATAACGCTATTATTACTCATATAGTATAGTATCATCCTGGCAGCCACCGGGGTAATGAAATATTGCTATAAGTTTTTTGGCGGGTGATATGTTACCTCCTAATAGGCAATAACTTATATATCCTTTATGATCAAGTTCAGATGAATTACCCGTTACTGGCAACACAGTATTTAATACAGGTGTGCCATCATCATACATTAAGCCAATTAAAACCGGGCCTTCAGTAGGAGACTGATTAAATTTTAAACGTATTTCTGCATTGTTTCCGCAAGTTCCTTCTCCATTATTTCTTTTAAAGCTTACAGGTGTTGGTTGTGGAGTGCAGCTTCCGTCAGATGATCCACCTGCGGAACGTTGAGCATAGGTTGTAGTAGAAAAAACAGTGATGGAAAGCATCACAAGGCAAAAGGGTAATAATTTTCTCATAGTGTTGGTTGTTAAAGGTTATTAAATAGGTATAGAAAACTTAGTTGAGTAGGAGAGAAATATGTGTGTGAGCGTAATAACGGTTAGGGAATATAAAACTAAAGTGTTTTTTTTTGGATGCAATAGCTAAGCACTTTATTTTTTTTTAAAAATCGTCAACGGGTATTTTTTGCACCTTAACAGGCATTCTGTTATCCCCAACAGTAATTTTTATTTTAACAAATTATTTTATTCAAATTGGCAATATAATTTTTATAATATTTCCATTCATTATACGTTATCACACTAATTGCAGTAAGCCTGTACATCCAAGCATCCATTTATGAAAAGATTTTTTACATCTTCTTTATTTATTATTTTTTGCTGTTGTAAAGTAAATGCTGCAGTATTTTCGGTAACCAGTACAGGCGATGGAACCGGTACCGGCACGTTGCGCTGGGCAATTACACAGGCTAACAATACTGTTGCAAAAGATACCATCACTTTTGCCATAACCGGCGCAGGGCCTCATACAATTCTACCAGGCTCAAATTATGAAGTTATACTTTACCCGCTTGTTATAGATGGGTATTCACAGTCAGGTTCAGTGCAGGGGCAGTTGGGTACTAGCACACGTGTATTAAAAATCATCATAAATGGACCAGGCAACAGTACAGTGTTTGGTTTTCAAATCACATCAAATGATTGTATAATCTCCGGTCTTGCTTTGCAGGATTTTAATGCAGGAATTTTAATTAATGGCGGAGACAATAACTGGATATGGGGTTGTTATATAGGTACAGAAGTTGATGGACTAACCTCAACCGCCGCAAGTACATGTTATGATGATGGGATACGCCTTACCACAAATGCCAATACAAATAGAATAGGTACAAATGGAGATGGTAGTAACGATGCCAACGAAGGTAATTGTATTGGCGGCAACGGCGATGGTGGCGCACAATATTTAGGAGAATGTATTGCAATAAATGAAGGCGGAACTACCGCAAACAACTGCTCCGGAAATATAATTGCCGGAAATTATCTTGGCATAAACGAAGCAGGCAGTACCGCATTATATTTTAATCCCACGGCAGATGCACAAAGAGGTACTGGCATACATGTAACTAACAGTACACTAACAATTATCGGTACAAATGCAGATGGCGTATCTGATGCACTGGAAAGAAATGTTATCAGTGGAAACTCAGATGCAGGAATTGTATTGCAGGGTTCATCAAGCAATAAAATTAAGGGCAATTACATCGGGAGTAATAAAACCGGTTTAATAGGTGTCCCAAATTATAGCAACGGAGGTATAAAAATAGGAACCACACAGGTAGCTATAAAATCTACAAGTCTTAATAATTTTTTAGGCACCGATGGCGATGGTACAAATGATAATATTGAAGGAAATGTTATAGGATCCGCAACCATAGCATCAGGAGGAGCTTCCAGCTACAGCGATGGTATTGATATTACCTCTTCGAGTACCGGCAATCGGGTAAGTGGTAATTACATTGGTATTGGTTCAGATGGTGTTACAGTTTTATCTATTTTAACCACTGGCGGAAGTAATATAGATTATGCACTTTACATAACGGCTGCCAGCAACATCGTTGGCACAAATGGGGATGGGATTTCAGATGCTCTTGAATCAAACTATATAGGCAATTCCGGTACAGGACTAACCATTGAAAGTGCAGCAAGTAATATTGTAGCGGGCAATTATTTTGGATTAGGAACTAACTTAACAACCTCAGCCCCTTTTACTACAGCAGGGGTATATTTATTGAGTACCACTTCAACACGTGTGGGTTCCTCGGCATTAAATTCACTTGAGAGTAATTATTTGTGTAACAGTAGCAAATATGGTATTTGGGTAGATGGAGGTGGCACTAACAATAATGACTTAATTAATATCCGGTATAATTATGTGGGGATAAAACCTAATAGTACTGCCGGCTCAAATGCCTTCATGGGAATTTATGTATATAATAATTCTCATGGGGATACATTGCAATATAACACTGTAGCTTACAATGGAACAGCTTCCGCCTCGGGCCTTTATCCCGGTATCCAGATCGGGACAACTTTAACTGAATCAAAAGATAATGTAATAAAGTTTAATACAATTTATAAAAATATAGGACAGGGAATTTCAATTATAAAAAAAGAATCAAAAGGAACAACCATCTCGCAGAATAGTATATATTTTAATGGCAACGGGAGCGATGCTACCGGAAAACTTAAATTGGGTATTGATCTTGAAGGGGATGCAGTAACCTTAAATGATAATAAAGATCCGGATGATGGTGCGAATGCTTATATGAATTACCCTGTTATAACAAGTGGTATAAAAAGCAGCACTTCTTGTACTGAAACAGTTTCAGGTACCCTTAACGCAAAAGCAAATGAAACTTTCACGATAGAAGTTTTTTCGGGTAATGTTTGTAATGGAGATACAGCCGGGGTTGATTATTATACTACAGCAGGCTCTAATTATGGTGAAGGGAAAACTTATCTTGGCAGTACAACCTGCACAACCAATGGATCAGGTATTGCCACATGGAGTTTGGCTGTTACAGCAGTTGGCAATTACCTTACTGCTACCTCTACCATGGTAACCGATGGTGCCACAGCAAAAAGTACAAGTGAATTTAGCCAATGCTTTTCTTTTAATGCAGATATGGGAGATGCGCCAGATGTATATAAAACGATTTTGGCTAATTGTGGTGCGATACACATGAGCATAAATTCAAATTTAATTTTTGGAACCACTGTAGATAACGAAGGAGATGGTCAACCTTCAATTAATGCTGACGGAGATGGAGCAGATGAAAACGGAGTCTCCTCCATTCCAACACTAACTGTAAAATCTACAACATATACTATGCCTGTATCTGTTACCAATACCACAGGAAATAAAGCTTACATATATGCCTGGATAGATCTAAATGCCAACTCTGCATTTCAAGCTTCTGAACTGGTGATAGATAGTGTAACAACTTCCGGAACGGTTATAAAAAATCTTACATGGAATTTATCAGGTTACACATGTGGCGCAAATTTTAACCCGGGAAATACATACATGCGCCTGAGATTAACTACTGATAGCCTTGTGGATAACACGTCTACCAGTACCATTGACGAAAGAAGTTATGGGATTGCTACAAATGGTGAAATTGAAGATTATAAAATTTATATATACGGTTTTGATTATGGAGATCTGCCGGCAACCTACCCAATAGCCACAGCAATGTGTTTAGAAGATACTGCCACAGCAAAAGTTTGGGGCGGTGTTACTAAACCAATAAGAGAATGTACGCAAAATTTTAGTGCAGATGCTTATGGCGAAGGAGTGGAGGAAGATGGACTAACGACTGCTATAGGACCCTCCGGTACAAGTAATAACTGGGTTTTAAAACTTAATGCAACCCAGGCATCCAAAACTGTATATTACGGTATTTGGATTGATTGGGATGGTAATGCAAACTTTACCAGTGGATTGGATGCCTTTTATAGTGGCAGTGCCGTTATTACAGGAGCTACAAACAGATCAGTATTAATTTATACACCGTATGGTATATCCAACAGCGCCGGAATAAGGGTTATGATATCTGATACAGCAGTTACTACCGGTATGTATAATGCAACTATTTTCAATGGCGAAATAGAAGATTATAGTCTTTTAAGAGTGCTTTCTGCCCCATCAAATTTATTAATGGGCAACAAGCAGGGTACCGGTAATATTTTAAAATGGAAAAACGCTGCCGGTTTAAAAATAAAAAAATATTCAGTTGAGAGAAGCAGTGATAATCTCAGCTGGATTGATTTGGACAATGTAGTGCCGGGTTTAAATGATGATGTAAGCAAGCAATATTTTTACCTGGATATTAATCCGGTAAATGGTAAAAACAATTATCGCCTTAAGCTTTATATGCACGATGGCAGCTACTTATACAGCAACATAGTATATCTTAATGGAAACAAGAACGAATCTTCGTTAAGAGTTTTTCCTAACCCATCTAAAGATGTAATAAACATACAAACTGACAACAGCATTTTTAATAAATACATAATTACAGATGTTACAGGCAGGGTTGAACTTAACGGCGCAATAAATTCTTTCAATACACCAGTTGATATTTCACTGCTTTCTGCAGGTACGCATTTGGTAAAACTTCTTTCTAATTATGGCACAGAAGAAGTGCAGCGTTTTGTAAAAATAAAGTAGAAAACATTTCTTTTTATTAAGATATACTTTTCATCTTTGCGGGCAGCGCAAAAAAAGTATATGACGCCAGAGCGATATAACCGTTTAACTTCAGTTTTAAATAAACGTCAGCCTGATATTACTGTGGTTTTAGAAAATGTTTTCGATCCCCACAATGTATCAGCAGTTATGCGAACCTGCGATGCCATTGGTATACAGGATATTTATATTTTAAACGATAAAATTCCGCTTCCCAAAAAATGGGGTTACAGAAGCTCATCTACAGCCGCAGAATGGCTAACTATATATCAGTTTACAAATGCTGATGAATGTTTTACTGCATTAAGAAAAAAGTATAAAAAAATTTATGCAACGCATTTAGCTGAACAATCAACCAGCCTTCATCAATTAAATTTAACTGAATCTGTTGCCCTTGTATTTGGCAATGAAACGTATGGGGTAAGCGAACAAATTACTAAACTTGTTGATGGAACATTTGTTATTCCGCAGGTTGGCATAATTAAATCACTTAATATTTCTGTTGCCTGTGCAGTTACTTTGTACGAAGCCTACCGCCAAAAACAAATAGCCGGCCATTATGATGAATTAAAATTACCCAAACATCAACTTGCTGAATTAAAAACAAAATGGGGCTTTAAAGAATAGTTGCGTTGACAGGCAGAAATGAGTTACGTCTTTGCGAGGTGCATTCATGAATTTACATTACAAAAGTGTTTTCCTGCGCCGGAGCAATCCCATCGTAAACTTTCATATAATATTACTTCGCCTATAACAATAATATATCGATGCTACTTTTATAATCACAGGCTCGCAAAGACGAAAGGAATGAGAAATTTTATGTATTACCTTGGTTTTCTCTGTATTCAGTTCTAGACAAATATATTCACCGTGATGCAAAACAAAATATCGACAGGCTTCAACAAAAGAGTTAAATAACTAATTATCTTTTTCCCTCTTTGTAATAATTGCGAAATAGAACCCGGCAGAAAATAATAATGTTATCAGTCCGGCGAAATAAGGTATTAGCTCAACCATTGTTTTGCTTATTTATTAGTTTTAAATAAATGGCAAATCCGAGAATAGAAGGCACCCAAAGGCCAACAAATATTGCGGCTTCCTTTTCACCCTTGAACCATAGTATCTCAGAAAAAATTAGAGACAAAAAGGCCGAGGTCATCATTAAAATATCTGTGGTTGTTAGTTTTTTAATCATAATTAATTAAGAATTTTATAATTGAAGATAGCTAATATACTTGTACCAAAATTTTTATGAAGGTTTCTATGATGTAAGCAGTCTTATATTTCATGCTATCAAAATTATTTTTTTTATCTATTATTTTTTTAGCATGGGGAAACTGTTTAAAATATTCCTGCGCCTTTTGTAAAAGAAAGCAGTAGTAAATATGCATTATTGCTACAACAAATTATTTCCATTGAATTAAATGATACCTTTCTGGTAATTAAAAAATTCTATAATTAATTTTTATGCAAAGCCTGTTATCCCTCCATAAAAAATAAGTTAGTATGGCGTCAAAAATATTCTTATCTGCCCGCTGGGAGTATCTTGCTATGTTTAATTATGAAGTA
>JBKJLG010000306.1:0-2971 GCA_046596995.1 Chitinophagaceae bacterium | reverse complement strand
TACAATCCATACACTTAATTCGGGCCGGCTTGCTTTTAAGCCACTTGCAATTGCAGTTGCCCTGCCATGAATGCTGTGCATTCCATAAGTGTTCATGTAATAAGGAAAGCGGCTGCTGCAGCCAATGCCGGAAATGATGACGATGTTCTCCCGGGGAATGCCAAGACCCGGCATTATTTTTTGCACCTGTGCAAGAATAGAATAATCACCGCAGCCGGGGCACCACCTTACTTCCTGATCGGTGGAAAAATCTTTTGCTGTTAAAGCGGGTTTTGCAGGTATTATCGTTTCATTCATTCTAACAATATTTCAGAATAAAGTTACACCAGTAAGATGGTAAAATTGCGTAAAATATTTAAATAGAATGGCTCATTCCCAGCAATATCTTCCCTCACTTATTAATTTATCCGCAATTCTTCTTCTTGGATCTTTACTTTTGAATGGATCGGACTTGCTCTAAAAACCTAACAGGTTTTAATTCTTAAACAGGGAAGAAAATAATAATTAAACCTGTTAGGTTTACGTTACGGTTGTGGTCAGATATATTCGGACTCACCAGCAATATCTTCCCTCACTTATCAATTTATCAGCTATCCTTCTTCTTGCATCTTTACTGTTAAATGGGTCTGCTTTTGTAAATCTTTTTAATCCCAGCAACATCATTCTTTGCTCATCACCTGCGGCAAATGCGTTAATGGCTTCTTTGCCAGCTTTGTTAACTTTATCAATAGCATCATTTAAATTACAGTGCATCATATCAATTTGTATTTGAGAAGATGCTTCTCCATTTTTATCTGACATTTTTATTATTCTCAATAACAAACTTTCTGCAACAAAAGTTTCAATCATCATATCAGCAATATTCATTAAAATTTCCTGCTCATGCTGTAGGTTTTGCATTAACTTTTGCACCGCTGCACCTGCAGTCATCAATATCGCTTTCTTTAAATTTACAATAGCTTTTTTCTCATTAGAAAAAGCACCATCATCATCATTCCCAAATTCCGGAATGCTCATTAATTCTTTTTGAACATTCATCGCAGGTCCCATCAGGTCAAGCTTTCCCTTCATGGCTCTTTTTAAAATCATATCAACTGTGAGCAGGCGGTTTATCTCATTTGTACCCTCATAAATGCGGTTAATGCGACTATCCCTGTATGCTTTGCTGATCAAATATTCATCACTGTAACCATTACCCCCGTGTATTTGCACGCCTTCGTCCACCACAAAATCCAGCACTTCACTTCCATGAACTTTTAAAATCGCACATTCAATAGCATATTCTTCTGCAGCCCCAAGCAATGCTTCGTTAAAAGGCTTGCCGGCAGCAAGTAATTCATGTTCTTTTTCATCAATCCATTTTGCCGTGCGGTATAAGGCACTTTCATCTGCATAAATTTTTATTGCCATTTCAGCAATCTTATGTTTTATAGCTCCGAAGTTTGCAATGGCGGTTTTAAATTGCTCTCTTGTTTTTGCATATTCAATTGAATTGCTTAAAGCGCCTTTAGCGCCCCCAATTGCTGCAGCACCGAGTTTTAATCTGCCAATATTTAAAATATTAAAGGCAATGATGTGTCCTTTTCCAATTTCTCCCAATACATTTTCTACCGGCACTTTACAATCTTGAAAATATAATTGAACCGTGGATGAGCCTTTGATACCCATTTTATGTTCTTCTGGACCAACACTAAAACCTTCCATTCCTTTCTCCACAACAAATGCGGTAAACTTATCGCCATCAACTTTAGCAAACACGGTATAAACATCGGCAAAGCCGCCATTTGTTATCCAGCATTTTTGCCCGTTCAATAAATAATATTTGCCTTCGGCAGAAAGTGTTGCGGTTGTTTTTGCACCTAGTGCATCGCTTCCGCTTCCGGGTTCTGTCAAACCGTAGCTGCCTTTCCATACGCCGGTTGCCAGCTTGGGAATATATTTTTGTTTTTGCTTTTCTGTACCAAAATATAAAATGGGCAATGTGCCAATACCGGCATGGGCGCTCATTGCTACGCTAAAAGAATATCCGCCGCCCAAACCTTCGCTAACCAAGGTAGAAGTGACAAAATCTTTTCCCAGTCCGCTTAATTCTTCCGGCACAGATGCTCCTAATAATCCCTGTTCACCGGCTTTTTCCATCAACAGAGGCATAAGACCGGCTTCCATTTTATCAATGCGGTCCACCACAGGTATCACTTCAGTTTGTAAGAACTGGAGGCACATGTCACGAACCATAATTTGCTCTTCCGTGTATTCTTCCGGCGTAAAAGTTTCAAAAGCATTGCTTTCTTTTATCAGCCATTCGCCGCCTTTTAGTAATGTGCTTGTTGTTGTTTCCATAATATTTTATTTTTTTTTGCCTCACCCCAACCCCCCTCCAAAGGAGAGGGAATTCGGAGGAAGTAGTTAGTATTAAATTACAATTATTACAATTTTTCTAAGTCTCCCTTTAGGGTCCCGATAACTATCGGGATTAGAGGGTTGTGCTTTTCAAATTTTCATACACTGTATGCAAAACTTCTTTTGCAATTTCTATTTGTCCATTGGTTACACCATTCAATGCTTCATTCAAAGTTTGGTTGGCAACTTCCATTGATTTTTCCTGCAACTGAATAGCTTCTTTTGTTAAATAAATCAGATTGCTTCTGCGGTCATTTTTTGATGGAACTCTTTTTACTAATTTTAATTTTTCCAGATTATCAACCAGCCGTGTAATGCTGGGTTTATCCCTAAAAGTGGCATCGCATAATTGTTGCTGACTCTGCCCTTCCTCTTTCCACAAATGATACAAAACACTCCATTGCTCAATCGTAATATCCAAACCGGATTGCTTAAAATTTTTCTGCAGCCTTCTTGCAATTGCTGTAGAGGCTTTGCCAGTAATAAAACTGTAGAGTTCCCCTTTCTTAAATTGGTTGTTTGGCATATAGTTGTTTATGCAACTACATAAAGATAATATTTTGTTTGAATT
>JBKJLG010000165.1:0-2562 GCA_046596995.1 Chitinophagaceae bacterium | reverse complement strand
TTCCTTCTGCCATTTTTGCACCTAAACTCCCTTGGCATAAACATTGTCAACTACTTATAAAATTATTAATCATGGGCAAAATAATAGGTATAGATTTAGGTACAACCAATAGCTGTGTAGCGGTTATGGAAGGTAATGAACCTGTAGTAATAGCAAATGACGAAGGCCGTAGAACGACCCCGTCAGTTGTAGCATTTTTAAAAAATGGAGAAAGAAAAGTGGGTGACCCGGCAAAGCGCCAGGCAATAACCAATGCTCAAAACACTATTATGAGTGTTAAGCGTTTTATGGGGCACAAATGGGATGAAGTAACAAGCGAAGCTGGCCATTGGAGTTATAAAGTTGTAAAAGGTGACAATAATACCGTCAGAATTGATATAGATGGCAGACCTTATACACCTCAGGAAATTTCCGCAATGACGCTTCAAAAAATGAAGAAAACTGCTGAAGATTATTTGGGACAAGAAGTGACTGAAGCTGTTATTACTGTGCCTGCTTATTTTAATGACGCTCAGCGCCAGGCAACCAAAGAAGCTGGCGAAATTGCCGGTTTAACTGTTCGCAGAATTATTAATGAACCAACCGCAGCAGCACTGGCCTATGGTATGGATAAAAAGCATACTGATCAAAAAATTGCTGTGTTCGATTTGGGTGGTGGAACATTTGATATCTCTATTTTAGAATTGGGAGAAGGCGTTTTTGAAGTAAAATCAACTAACGGTGATACACATTTGGGTGGAGATGATTTTGATAAAGTGATAATGGATTGGCTTGCTGATGAATTTAAAAAAGACGAAGCCATTGATCTTCGTAAAGATCCAATGAGCTGGCAGCGTTTAAAAGAAGCAGCCGAAAAAGCAAAGGTTGAATTATCTTCTTCCAGCGAAACTGAAATTAATCTTCCTTATGTAACAGCGGTTGATGGTGTTCCTAAACATTTGGTTAAAAAATTAACCCGTGCACATTTTGAAAAACTGGCTGATGATCTTTTTACAAGATGTTTAAAGCCATGTGAGCAGGCATTGAAAGATGCCGGCATTGATAAATCTGCCATTAACGAAGTTATATTGGTAGGTGGTAGTACCCGTATACCAAAAGTGCAGGAAATTGTTGAAAATTTCTTTGGTAAAAAGCCACACAAAGGTGTAAACCCAGATGAAGTTGTTGCCATTGGTGCAGCCATACAGGGTGGTGTTTTAACAGGAGAGGTAAAGGATGTGTTGTTACTGGATGTTACTCCACTTTCTCTTGGTATAGAAACTATGGGTAGTGTAATGACAAGGTTGATAGAAAGTAATACAACGATCCCTACCAAAAAAACAGAAGTGTTTTCTACCGCAAGCGACAATCAGCCCGGTGTTCAAATACATGTATTGCAGGGAGAAAGACCATTGGCTTCTCAAAACAAAAGCCTTGGTACATTTAATTTAGATGGCATACCGCCTGCACCAAGAGGAGTACCTCAGGTGGAAGTAACTTTTGATATTGATGCCAACGGTATTTTACATGTAACCGCAAAAGATAAAGGCACAGGAAAAACGCACAACATACGCATTGAAGCTGGTAGTGGCTTAAGCAAAGAAGAAATTGAAAAAATGAAAGATGAAGCAAAAGCCAATGAAGCAAGTGATAAAGAAGCTAAAGAAAAAATAGAAAAAATAAATGGGGCAGACAGCTTAATTTTCCAGACTGAGAAACAAATAAAAGAGTATGGAGATAAAATTCCTGCGGATAAAAAAGAGCCAATTGATGCAGCTTTAAGTAAATTAAAAGAGGCTCATAAATTACAAGATATTGCAGCGATTGATACTGCCACTGCTGAAATGAATGCAGCCTGGACAGCGGCTAGTGAAGAAATGTATAAAGCTACGCAGGATGCAGGCGCAAATGGTGGTGCACAACAACCCCAGGATGGTGGCGCACAACAGGAGCAACCACAAAATGCAGATAATGTAACTGATGCAGAATTTGAAGAAGTAAAATAAAAATTTTCTTACTAATATTTTTAAAGGTTATCCAATTGGGTAGCCTTTTTTAATTCAGACTATACACCTTAATTATATTTACAGAATATATTTCTTTATGTAAAAGCAAAGTATCTATAACCCTACGGCAGTCTGTAATTCAATTACCTTATCTATTTTTATAGAGAAAAGATGCTCGTCTTTTTTCCCTTTAACAATGATTGTATTTTGAGCAGGTGTTTTATTATTAAGATCCTTACCCGTTAATGTAAGATCAATTCTCCATAACATATTTCCTTTGGCAGGTGATAATATAATCGGTTTACTATCTCCTTTATTATACCCGATTTCTATTTTAGAATTACCGGCTGGAAATATCCGGGGGTTATTGTACGGTATTCCTTTATAAATTACTTTATCTATTTTTGGTTTTACGCTGCCCTTGCTTTCTAAATAAATAAATCCCAGTATTTCAATTCCGGGGGTAATTGAATTTCCCTTTTCATCTATTTGATTAACTCCGGATTTTACCTGTTGAGAATAGGCATAACCTTTTTTTATATAACGTGATTGGGTGCATGCTGTTACAAAAAACACA
>JBKJLG010000157.1:0-6025 GCA_046596995.1 Chitinophagaceae bacterium | reverse complement strand
TACAACTGTATTGCCCACTACAAATGCACTGTATTCTTCCCCCAAAATTCTTCTTCCTAAGGTTTTAAATTCAAGATCAGTAAAGATTTCTTTTAATGCCTCAATGTTAAATGGCTTAACTCTGAAGTCCTCATCATGAAATTGACATGGAACCTGGGTAATAATTGTTGCAAGTTTTTTACTCATGATAGCAGAGTCTTTTCCGGCTCTTATCTTTTCTCCCAAAGCACCTTTTATATTTTCAGCATTTGCCAAAACATTATCCAGCGTTCCATATTCTGATAAAAGTTTTGCTGCAGTTTTTTCTCCAACACCCGGTATGCCGGGGATGTTATCACTTGCATCTCCCATTAAGCCTAAAATATCTATCACCTGCGAAACATTTTGGATGCCCCATCTTTCGCAAACTTCTTTAACGCCTAAAATTTCCACTTTACCTCCCTGGTATCCTGGCTTGTAAATTTTTATTTTATCTGTAACAAGCTGACCAAAATCTTTATCTGGGGTAACCATAAAAACTTCAAAGCCTGCCTTTTCAGCTTGTTGTGCAAGCCCGCCAATTACATCATCCGCTTCGTATCCATCGCATTCAACCACTGGTAAATTAAACCCTTGTATTATTTTTTTTATATCAGGAAGAGAAAGCAGCAAATCTTCCGGAGCCTCCTGCCTGTTGGCTTTATATGCAGTAAAATCTATATGCCTTTCCGTTGGTGCAATGGTATCAAAAGCCACAGCAAGATGTGTGGGCTTTTCTCTTGAAATTAAATCATATAAGGTATTTGTAAAGCCGAACTGGGCATTTGTATTTTTTCCTTTAGTGGTAATAATAGGATTGCGGATAAGTGCATAGTAGGCACGATAAATAAGTGCCATTGCATCCAGCAGAAATAATTTTTTTTCCATCGGGCAAAAATAGATAACTCTTTGCCACAAAGGCACGAAGGCAGAAAGATTCACGAAGAAATTCTTTGTGTTGCTTAGTGTATTTTCGGCTTTGTGGCGAATCTTAAAATCTTGTTCCTAAATAATGCGGGAGCATAGCACGCCAGGTAGATAACTCTTTTGCCACAAAGGCACGAAGGCAAAAAGATTCACGAAGAAATTCTTTGTGTCGCTTAGTGTCTTTGCGCCTTAGTGGCAAATCTTAAAATCTTGTTCCTAAATAATGCGGAAGCATAGCACGCCAGGTTGGCCAATCATGTTTCATATCATCGCCCCATATATCCAATTCATAATTAATGCCTTTGCTATATAAAATGCCTGCAAATTTTCGGGAAGCTTCAGGATCTTCGTAATCACCACTGCCACTAAGTATATGTATGTGTTCACTTTTACCTATGGCTTTTAAAACGGTTTCATCTGTAAGATTAGGCAGATAGTGTATAGGAGAATTAAAATACACCTGCTCATCCCAAAAACCTTTTGTGTATTCTGATAGATCATATACTCCGCTCATTGCGATAACACCATTCACGAGATCGGGTCGTTTTAAAAAAAGGTTTACGCTATGCAGAGCGCCGAATGAAGCGCCTGAAATAATCACCGGTGTTTCGGGTGATGTAGCATTTTTTATATAAGGTATCACTTCATCAAAAACATAATTATTAAATTGATTATGGCGAATCGCTTTATGCTCAGGAATCATTTCGCTGTTAAGCCAGCTCTCATTATTTATACTGTTGATAGAAAAAACTTTTACTTTTCCAGCACTGATAAAAGGCTCCAGCGCATCGATCAATTGAAAACGCTCATACTCCAGATAATCAGCGGCAGCGGTGGGCACCAGCAACAATGCGAAGCCATAATCTCCGTAAGATGCTATGGGCATATCCTGGGCTAACGAAGCACTGTACCAGGATGAGAGTTCTCTTTTCATAAAATTATTTCTGGATTAAGATTTTTATTTAAAAAATATTTTGTTGAAAAACAATTTCATATCATTCCACGATTCTTTATCCGCAGCCTCATTGTATCTTATGGGCATATTAAATTTCTTTCCTTTTTCTGTAGCCTCAGGATTTGTAAATGCATGTGTTGCATCTGCATAGGATTTAAAAGTATACCTGACTCCTGCAGAATCCATTGATCTTTTAAAGGGCTCAACTTCTGCGTTAACAAAATCATCAGCCTCGCCGTGGCAAATTAAAATATCAGCTTTTACCATTCCCTCTTTTACAGGAGCACCTCCCAATCCGCCATGAAAACTTACAACGCCTTTTAAATTTGCACCGAGCTTTGCCGCATTTAAAACAACATATCCGCCAAAGCAATATCCTATGGCGGCAATGTTAGCTGTATCAGTTTGGGGGTAATTTTTTATCTTGTCAATAGCTGCATCCAATCTTGCCTTGGCCAATTGAGGATCTTTGTAAAGCGGTGTTGCCAGTGTTTGTGCCTGAGCTGGATCATTAGCTGTTGCACCATTGCCAAACATATCTACCGCCATAGCTATGTAGCCCAATTCTGCAAGTTGTTTTGCACGGCTGCGGGCATAATCGCCTAAACCCCACCACTCATGCACCACTAATACTGCCGGGCGCTTGTCCTTATTGTTTTCATTGTATGCTACATAACCTTTGTATTCTTTTCCATCTAGTGTGTAACTAACAGAATCTTCTTTAATAGAAACCGTAACGGTGGAATCTTTTATTGCTTCAGTTTGTGAAATTTTTGACTGATCGTTACAGGAAATAAATGATATAACACCCGCTGATAAACCCATGGCTAATAATTTTAAATTCATATGATACTTTTTTGGATAAATGTATGAAGAAAATGTACATTTTAAGACCTGCCTCTAGTGTTTTACGTAGATGGCTTAATAAGAACTAATAGGTACAACACATTCTAAAAATATGGCGTGGTTATTGAAATTAGTAAATATTAAATAAAATTTTTTATGGAACAAACATTTACCTGGATTGCCAACATCATTAACAGTTGTAAAAATGAATTTCATTTTCATTGTGTTGATCTGTTGATCTCTCTATTTACAGTAAAATACGGCGATTGCGAAATGTTACTAAGACTTAAAGAATTACGTAAAAGCAAATGGTTATCCATTCAGCCTGTTTTAATTTATTAATACTTATTGTTTTTCTTGATAGCTTCATGTTAATGCATGTAGTAAAAATTCTTTTACTACAATAGATCTCTCCCGATCCTTCCGGACAATTATCTTAGTGCAATTATTTTCTTTGTTAAATAAATTATAAGGATGATTTTTTAAAAACATTCGGGCAGCAAATATTTGCATGACATACTCTACTTTGCAACGCTTGATGAATTTGATTAACATTTTATTTTATTTCTACTATTTATATTTGAAATTAATATAGCCCCACATCTACCTCACAACTTCCGTCCTTTTATCTTTTAAGCAGTAAATGCATACGGAATTTTTTTGATTATACTTAAACCTTAACCCCATGAAAACTGTAACACACATAGGTGCTGTATTGTGTATTGTATTTAGTTCCGTATCCCTCAAAGCCCAATTAAAACCGTCTCCCTATGAAGTGGGGTTTCATTTTGGAACCTCGCTTTATACAGGAGATCTTACTCCGGGAATTTTATCTTCCTACAAATCACCAGGTTTATTTTTTGGTATAGAAGGCCGCAGGATATTAAACAATAATTTTTCAGTAAGAGCATCATTGTCTCACGGAAAAATAAAAGCAAATGATGCTAATTATACAACACCTGCCTGGAGAAGAGAACGCAATTTTAATTTCAACGCCTCTGTTACTGAATTGACAGGCAATTTAATTTATAATCCATTAGGTTCTTACAGAAAATTAACGCCTTATGTATTTGCCGGCGTAGGTTACAGCTTTTTAAAAATAAACAGAGACTACAGCAATTTTAATGAAAACTTTTTTGCAACTGAGCCGCAAACGCTGGCAGGTTTAAGTGAAGATATTGCACAGAATCCCCCCAAAGGTGCTTTTGTATTACCGGTAGGGTTGGGCCTTCGTTACCCTCTTTCAAAAAAACTTTCTTTAACTATTGAAACCGCTTACCGTTTTACACGAACTGATTACCTGGATGGCTTCAGCAAAGCTGCAAATCCTAAGCATAAAGATGCATATTACACTCACACCGTAGGAATTATTTATTCTTTTGGTAGTAAAAGCACGCTTGATTGCCCTCCAAAATAATTTTACAGGAACTTGAGATGATAAATTTCCCATTCAATGCTGAAATTACCTGCTTGGGTAACATTAGATTGCAAAACCTTTTGCCGCACTATACTTTTACAATTGTAAGGAACGCTTTAAAATCCAAAGCAGGTTCTGAAACCTCCAAAGTAAAACAACAATCCAACATCCAAACAAAAAACCAAAAACCGCTTTATCCAAACCTATTTGAAAAAACTACAATAGCAAGCACTCTGAAATGTAAAGGCATTGTAACCCTCTAAGCCAAAAAAGCATTATAAATTACCACCTGAAACGGGTGGTTTTTTATTTTTAATTAATTCTGGTGCGTCGTTTTTCCGGTTCAGCATCCTTTTTATCCCCTTGGGTAAACAAACATTGCAAAAAGTTTAAGTGAGATATACCTTTACATTACAAACAACAACAAAAATCCACTATCCAACGAAAAGACCAAAATCCACCAATCCAACGAAAACCATTTATCCAAATCCATGAAAAAACAATTACTCTGAAATGTGAAGGCATTGTAACCCTCAAAGCCGCTAAAAACATTATAAAGTGCCACCCAAAAGGTGGTATTTTTATTTAAATTTTGTTCCCCTTTAATAATTCCTGTTCAGTAGCATTAAATACCCTTTGGGCAAAATAACATTGCAAAAAGATGAAGCCAGCTATACTTTTACATCATAAACAATAAGAAATCCAACATCCGATAAAAAGACCGATCCACAATCCAACAAAAAACCAATTTATCCAATACTGTGAAAAATAATTAAGGACAAACTCTGAAATCTTAAAAGGCTCTTGAAAAACCATCAAAGCCCCACACAAAAGATTTACAAATGCCACCGATAAGGTGGCATTTGTGTTTACATCTATTGCTTAACTTTCCCCTTAAAAAAGCTTAGGTAAAAAAGTCGGGTAAATTTTGCACTACCTATTTAGCACCAAGGAAATTCTTATCACAAAAAAAAGCACCTTTGCAACACTTTTTTTAAATACGCATATGATAAGGAATAAAAAGGCTGCAATGAGTTTTATATTGGTAACGCTGCTCATTGATGTTATTGGCTTCGGTGTAATTATTCCGGTTTTCCCCAAATTAATAACCCAACTAATTCATGGCGATTTAAGTGCTGCTTCACGTTGGGGTGGATTATTAACTTTTGCCTATGCCGTTATGCAATTTTTATGTGCCCCTATTTTAGGCAACCTTAGTGATAAATATGGCAGAAGACCTGTATTGCTTTTTTCTTTACTTGGGTTTGGAATTGATTATATTTTTCTTGCATTTGCACCAACAATTTGGTGGTTATTTGTTGGCCGAATTGTGGCAGGTATTACCGGCGCAAGCTTTACCACTGCATCGGCATACATTGCTGATATTAGCACAGATAAAAACCGGGCACAAAATTTTGGATTGATAGGCGCTGCTTTTGGTATAGGATTTATTATTGGACCTGTACTTGGTGGAATATTGGGACAATACGGAACACAACTTCCTTTTTTGGTGGCAGCAGGGCTTGCATTGTTAAACACACTTTATGGTTATTTCGTTTTACCCGAATCGCTTGATAAAGAACACCGCAGACAGTTTGAATGGAAACGGGCAAACCCTATTGGCTCATTAAGACAATTAAAAAAATATCCATCAATAGGAGGGCTGATTGGCTCACTGGTATTAGTTTACATAGCAGCGCATGCTGTGCAAAGCACCTGGACATTTATCAATATAGAAAAATTTAACTGGAGTGAAAAACTAATAGGTTATTCATTAGGTATAGTGGGTTTATTGGTAGCAATTGTGCAGGGTGGTTTAATAAGATATATAAATCCAAAATTGGGTAATGAAAAAAGTGTGT
>JBKJLG010000112.1:0-2701 GCA_046596995.1 Chitinophagaceae bacterium | reverse complement strand
CAAACAGATTTTCTATCGCCCTGATAGATTTTATCTGTCTTAATATCGGGTATGCCACAATTATGCCATTTTTACCTGCACCTTCAGAATTTGGAAGATACCTAGTCCTTTCTTTTGCATTTAACTTGATTTGGCTGATCAGCGCCTACACTACAGCTCTATACCTTAACAAGCAGGATAATTATAAGCATTACTTTAAAAGATCACTGAAAGCATTTTTTATATTTGTAAGCCTTACAGCGCTATTTATCTTTCTTTATCATTATAGCTATTCCCGTTTGTTCGTACTAACTTCCCTCGCTGGTTTTTTTGGAGTTATCGTTATTAGCAGGTCACTGATTATGGCAGCAAATTTTTATAAAAACCAGGTTACCTTTAAAAAAAATATTGCAATTGTAGGTTGGAACGAGGTATCTGAAAGACTAGCGCATAGCCTGGGAGAAAAGAATCAAAACACAAAAGTGCATGGTTGTTTTAAAGGTATGAATGATAATTACAGAACCAACGGAACGCCTATATTAGGCAGTTTTGAAAATGCAATTGAATATTCAATTAACAATAATGTGCAGGAAATTTATTCAACAATATCTCCTGAGAAAAACAGCACCATTTATAAAATGGCTGAGGAGGCAGAGAAGAATTTTATTCGCTTTAAATACGTTCCTGATTTTACCGAGTTTGTTGATCGCAAAATGTTCGTTAAAATGGAACAGGGTATGGCTATTCTCTCAACCCGTCGTGATCCATTAGAGAATGGTGACAACAAAATACAGAAAAGATTATTTGATATAATTTTTAGCGCATTTGCAATTTTGTTTGTTTTATGGTGGTTAATACCCATAATAGCGCTATTGATAAAGCTTGAATCTAAAGGCCCGGTATTTTTTAAACAGTTACGAACAGGCAAGAATAATAAACCTTTTGTTTGCTATAAATTTCGCAGCCTTAAGGTGAATAATAAAAGTGATGATATACAGGTTACTAAACAAGACGATCGCTTTACCAGACTTGGCAAATTTTTAAGAAAAAGCAACATAGATGAACTGCCCCAGTTCTTTAATGTATTACAAAATAAAATGACAGTGGTGGGTCCTCGCCCACACATGTTAAAGCACACGAATGATTGGGCAAAGATCTGTGAATCATACAATGTTCGCCATTACCTGAAGCCGGGTATAACCGGGTGGGCACAAATAAATGGTTTTAGAGGGGAAATTAGTAATAATGATCTGTTATTTGGAAGAATAGAACACGACATTTGGTATATGGAAAATTGGAATATGTGGTTAGATGCTAAAATAATTTTATTGAGTTTTTTAAAATGCTTTATGGGTGATAAAAAAGCGGTATAGAATACGAAATTTTATTTCAGAAATATATTTAACTACGTATCTAAATTTCTTTGCCTGGAAAAAAGAAATAATACTTCCTTTTTTTTGGATATTTTTTATAATGATGTTTAATAAACACAACTCAAGTAATGCTGCCTTAGTACCCCATACCCCAAATTCACACAAAAACACCCTTTTAATATATTTAACTCATGAAGTTTTTCTGCCTCCCCCTAATTATTCTGTTATTGTCCGGTAAAGCATTTACCCAGATCAATTATAACTTCTCAGCCCTCTCAGGAACATATGTACCTATATCAAGCGGCACCACCGCTGTTCTGCTACTTTCCGACAACACGTCTGCTGCTCCTCATGATGAAGGTTATGCTAATGGGTTACCTATCGGATTTACTTTTAATTATAATGGGACAAATTATACAACCATAAATGCTAACTCAAATGGTTTTGCAGCTTTTAATAATTTTGTACCGATTACCAATACTGCTACCCAGGATTATTACACGGCCGACCTTGGATTTGGACCATTTGGTTTAACAAGTGTGCGCCCGATATTGGCTCCACTATGGGACGATCTGGATCTATTTTCTGCAGCTGACCTTAAATATAAAACAACAGGCACAATACCCAACAGGATATTCACGATGCAATGGAGCAATGTGTATCTGGATATAGGTGCAACAAATACTAGCATTGAATTTCAGATGATGCTTTATGAAACCAGCAATGTAATTGAATTTCAATACCACCAGTTACCAGGAGCTTTGTCAGCTTCAGTTTCAGCTGCTATTGGAATTTCCGCCACAGGCACAGGTTCAGGAAATTTTTTATCCTTAAATAATGCTTCTGCTTCACCAACCGCCAGCTCAACTGTAAATACTTTTAACATTAACACAAAGCCGGCAGAAGGGCAGATATACAGGTTTACACCTTTGTCCGTTGTACCCATAATTATTGAAAGTTTTACCGGAGAACGAAATGATAAGAGTAATACCCTGCATTGGGTTACTTCATTTGAACAAAATAATAAAGGTTTTGAACTTCAGCGCTCAGCAGATGGCATAAGTTTCAAAAAACTGGTATTTATTCAAAGCAAGGCCCCGGGTGGTAATAGTACCCTTCCCCTTAAGTATATTTTCGATGATACGAAACCTTTATCAGCAGGTAATTTTTATCGCTTAAAGCAGCTAGACCTGGATGATAAATCCACTTACTCGGTAATTCTATCTTTACGTGGAACCCCTATTACAGCCGCCCGATTTATGAGTTTATATCCAAACCCTGTTACAAATTCGGTAAATATATTATTGTATTCATCTGAAAAAATTACCACCACCATCATAGTTACTGAT
>JBKJLG010000092.1:0-4824 GCA_046596995.1 Chitinophagaceae bacterium | reverse complement strand
ATTTTCTATTGCTGGCACAATAACAGTGCTGCTTTGGCAAAAAGGTTATACAAAAGTTTATACTGATATTCATTTATATTCATGGGCATATTTGTCTATAAGCTTGATTGTAATGATGCTGTTACACGAAACTTATTATTACTGGCTGCATCGCTGGATGCATAATAAATCAATATTTAAAGTTGTGCATAAAGTTCATCACGACAGCAATATAACTTCTCCGTTTACAGCATTTTCATTTCATCCGTTAGAGGGATTATTGCAGGCTGTATTTTTGCCTGTTATACTTCTATTTTTACCTATGCATTATTTTGTTATTCTTTTTCAACTTACAATAATGACGTTGAGCAGCGTTATCAATCATCTTAATATAGAAATCTATCCAAAAAAATTTAATGAAAACTTTGCCGGCAAGTGGCTGATCGGAGCAGCGCATCATTCCCTTGATGCCAAACAATTTAAATACAATTTTGGATTGTATTTTACTTTTTGGGATAAATTAAAAAAAACGGAAAGTCCTTTATATGATCAATTATTTAAAATTACCACCACAGCTGCAGGTCACCAGCCTATTGATCAGACAAATGCTTCTGCAACTCCGTCAGCTGCAATCTTAAAGGTTTAAAGATGCAACTGAATTAATAGAAGCTGCTCTGGAAATTTGTTTTAAAAATAAAATTGCTTTTATATTATGGCAGTTGAAGCAAATAAGGCTGTTAGCGAATGGATCATAAAATACAGTGATGCCTTTTTTAATTATATCCAATCACGGGTGATTGATAAATCCACAGCCCGGGATATTCTGCAGGAAACTTTTATTGCCGCCTGGAAAAACAGCAGCAGCTTTAAAAAAAATGCGAATGAAAAAACCTGGCTATTTTCCATCCTGAAAAATAAGCTTGTGGATCATTACCGTATGCAGGCAAAACTTAAGACCGATCTGCCCAATAATAATTATTTTTTTGATGATGCAGAGCATTGGACGGAAAAAGCAGCTCCAAATAAATGGAGTGATGGGCCGGGATCGCTGAACAATAAAGAATTTTATGTTGTTCTGGAACATTGTAAAAACAAGCTAACAGGCGTGCAGCAACTTGCTTTTATAATGAAATATATAGATGAATATGAAGCTGATTTTATTTGTAAGGTTTTAAAAATTACTACGTCTAATTATTGGGTTATTATTCACCGTTGCAAATTACAATTGAGAAGCTGTCTTGAAAAAAACTGGTTTTTAAATAACACAAAATAAATTTACCTTATGAGCACATGCAGGCAAAGCACAGAATGGGTTATAAAAAAAGAAAACAAAGAGCTTTCAGTAAAAGAAAATTTGCAATTATTATCTCACATGGCTATTTGTAGCTTATGCCGCTTGTTTGCCCGCCAGAATACGCTTATTAACAAAGCACTTCATAAAAATAAAAGTATGGAGTCTGTAAGACTTACATCTTCAGATAAGAAAGAATTAATGCTTTCTGTTCAAAATACTATCAATAGATGAATAACCCCTTATAGTTTGTGAGATATAACTTAACAGGGAAGTATAAAAACTTGATCCTGTATTTTTAAAAATTCTTTTTTATGGTTGTAAGGTTTTATAAAATTTAGCGACTAATACTATATAAAAAATTACAAAAAATGAAGGTTAAACTAATTTTGATATTGATGATGGGTATAATGCCAATCTTTATAAGCTGCAGCAAAACTTCTACCGTAAAATTAAATGAAATGGTAAGTGTTAGCAGCACCCTGAAATTAAGTGGAAGTTTCATCGGATATGGATCTGAAAAAGTAAGTGGAAAGGCAAATATCTATTTTGACAATAATAAATACACACTTAAGTTAGAAAATTTCAGCACTACTAATGGACCTGATCTAAAAGTCTATCTTTCTAAAGCGTCTTCTCCCTCAGATTTTATATCGTTAGGGGATCTGAAATCCACAAACGGTAGCCAGGTGTATGAGATAACCGGGACTCCGGATTTTTCCAAATACCGTTATGTACTTATCCATTGCGAACGCTATAACCATTTATACGGCAGTGCAGAATTGATTCAATAGAAAAGGATTTTAGCAATATCTTCCCTCTTTAAAAAATCTCCAAGGTTCTTTTAACCGTTTATACATTAAAATAATTTCATGCTACGCATATATTTTATTGCCGCTTTAGCTTTTATATTTATTTCATGCGCTGATACCCAGACAAACGAACACAACTTTGTGAAGGAAAACATACCTGAAAAAAGTATGCAAACCGGATACCCGATGCAATTAACTGATGCAGAGTGGAAAGAAAAGTTAACGCCTGAACAATATAATATTTTAAGGGAAAAAGGTACAGAACCTGCAGGAACAGGAAAGTATGATCATTTTTATGAAAAAGGAACTTATTATTCTGCGGCGTCTTTACAACCAGTTTTCAGTTCTTCAACTAAATTTGATTCCAAAACAGGCTGGCCCAGTTTTTATGAAGTTATTAGTAAGGATGCGGTAAAAATTGTACAGGATAACAGTGATGGAATGATTAGAGGTGAAGTGGTTGACAGTAAAAGCGGGTCTCATCTTGGTCACTTGTTTGATGACGGCCCAGCCCCAACAGGCAAGCGTTATTGTATGAATTCAGCTGCGCTTATATTTGTTCCGGAAGGTGGCAATCCCCCAACCAGTTCAAAATAATTTGAGAATATAATTTTTAAAAAACAAGCATGAAAAAAATAACGGTATTCTTATTATCTTTTTTAATAATTTTTAGTATGGTTTCGTGCCAGGCTCAAAAGCAAAAGAAAAAGAAGGTAAAACAAAAAACACAAGCAAAAGATCTATCAAAATTTAGCCAGGCCACATTTGCATCAGGTTGCTTTTGGTGTGTAGAAGCTGTGTTTGAAAGCGTGAAAGGTGTCGTAGAAGCTGAATCAGGATACTCCGGTGGTGTTGAATCTAATCCAACTTATGAGCAGGTTAGTGCACATGGAACTAGACATGCAGAAACGGTGCAGGTATATTACGATCCAACAATAGTATCATACTCTACCTTACTTAAAGTTTATTTTGCTTCACAAAATCCTACGCAGGTAAACGGGCAAGGGCCTGATAATGGAGAATCTTACCGGTCAATAATTTTTTACAGAAATGCAAATGAAAAAATGGAGGCGGAAAAATATATTTCAGAATTACAGAAAAAATATAAACAACCTATTGCCGCTGAATTGCTTCCATTTAAAAAGTTTTGGTTGGGCGAAGATTATCACCAGAATTATGTAGAAAAAAATCCAAACGTTGGTTATGTACAAGGTGAAAGTATTCCACGCATTAAGCGATTTCAAAAACAATATCCTGAACTTATAAAACCCGATCATAAATTTTAATCTTCTTAATAAAAATTTAAAATACTAATTATGAAAAATATATTTATTTCAATCAGTTGCCTTTTGTTGGCGACTAATCTTTACGCTCAAAAAGCTCCTTCGCACCAACAGTGGGATAAATTATTAAAAAAGCATGTGAATACTGCTGGTATGGTAAATTACAAAGGGTTTCAAAACGACAAGTCTGAATTTGATGCATATTTGAAAACCCTCACTGATAATGCTCCTCAAAAAAGCTGGAGCCAAAATGACCAAAAAGCTTTTTGGATAAATGCTTATAATGCTTTTACGGTAGCGCTTATACTTAAAAACTACCCTGTAAAAAGCATTAAAGACATTGGTGGTAAAATTTATAAAATAAACACTGCGTGGGATATTAAATTTATAACCATTGGCGGGGAAAAATATGATCTTAACAATATTGAACACAAAATCTTAAGAAAAAAGTTTGATGATCCCCGTATTCACTTTGTGATTGTGTGTGCATCTATGTCATGTGCCCGGCTTAGCAGGGATGCTTATACAGGAGATAAAGTTGAAGCACAGTTGGAAGCTGAAACAAAGGATTTTATAAATGATAAATCGAAGAATAACATCACAGCTTCCAAAGCTGAATTATCAAAATATTTTTCGTGGTATAAAGGAGACTTCACAAAAAATGGATCGGTTACAGATTTTATTAATAAATACTCACAAACTAAAATTACTGCTACTACAAAAATAAGTTCGCTTGATTATAACTGGAGCTTAAATGAACAGAAATAAATCTAGATAAATGATCAAATTCATACTTATATTTTCAATTGTTATCTTAAGCAGTTTTAAATTAACTGATAATGCTGGGAAAGATTTACTTAGAAAAGTAATTGCTTACCACGATCCAAAGGGCAATTGGACAAAACTTAAAGCAAGACTCTATTTAAGCAGCACAAACAGCGAGGGTAAAGAAAATAATTTTCAGTTAGAGTTGGATAATAAAAAGGGTTATTTCTGCCAGATAAGTAATAAAGATGGGAAAGAAATTGTAAAAGGTTTTTCAAATGGAAAAGAATTTTTCTTAATTGATAACAAAGAAGAATTTTCGCAGGATGAACAAAAAAAATACAAGCTTACAAAAGAAAGTGTGACGGGAATAAGGAATTATTACGGCTATTTATACGGGCTACCGATGAAGCTTACTGATGCAGGTGTAAATGTGGATGAAACTGTGAATAATGAAGCAGTTGAAGGAAAAAACTATCCAACACTTCGTATTAGCTATGACCCTGCTATAGGAAAAGATAAGTGGTTTTTTTATTGTGATCCGCAAACATCTGCTTTAAAAGCCTACAGGTTTAACCACGGCACTCCCGAAAGCGGTGAATATATTTTGCTGGACCAGGAAATTAATATTAATAATGTGAGACTTCCTAAGATAAGAAAATGGTATTTGAACAAGGATAATAAATACCTTGGT
>JBKJLG010000047.1:0-6579 GCA_046596995.1 Chitinophagaceae bacterium | reverse complement strand
TTAAAAATTACCAGCTTTTTTTAGCAACCCCATCTTTTACAGCTTGTAGAGCATTTGCTTCGCTAAGCATAGTGGTCATTTTGTTGCCTTTACCATCATTACCCTGAGCCATATAGCCTCCACGGGAAGTTTTAGTTATTACTGCTTCCTGCATTGGAACATTTTTTTCTTTGGTTTTCATGCAATAAGCTGTTAACATTTTTGATGACATGTTGTATAGTTTTAAAGTTAGTAAATATAGGCTAACCAGGTTTTCGTATTCCTGATATAGTTCAAATGTACTTTTTTATACGTAAATACAGCTAAATTTTATTTCCACAGAGATTTATAGCCTTTTCAAAAAAATAGAGATGCGTGTGAAAAATAAAAGAAAACGACTAATTGGTCTTATACATCAATTTTAGCGTACTTGGCATGTGTTTCAATAAACTCTCTGCGTGGCGGAACTTCATCACCCATAAGCATACTAAAAACACGGTCAGCTTCTGCGGCACTATCTATACCAACCCGCTTTAAAGTACGGGTTGCGGGGTTCATGGTTGTTTCCCATAATTGTTCAGAATTCATTTCTCCCAAGCCCTTATATCGCTGTACATGCACCGTTTCTTCTTTGCCATTTGCCATTTTTTCTATCCAGGCTTTTCTTTCTTCATCATTCCATGCATAAGACTGGTCTTTACCTTTTTTTACAAGATACAATGGAGGCTGAGCGATATAAATATATCCCTGCTCTACCAATTCTTTCATGTAACGGAAAATAAATGTAAGAATCAGCGTTGCAATGTGGCTTCCGTCAACATCAGCATCCGTCATAATAATTAATTTATGATAACGCAGTTTTGAAATATCCAGGGCTTTTGGATCTTCCGGTGTACCTATTTTTACGCCAAGCGCAGTAAACATATTTCTTATCTCCTCATTATCATAAATACGATGCTCCATTGCTTTTTCAACATTCAATATCTTTCCTCTTAATGGGAGGATAGCCTGATAGCTTCGATCTCTGCCCTGTTTTGCTGTGCCACCTGCTGAATCACCTTCCACTAAAAACAATTCGCAACGGAAAGGATCTTTGTCACTGCAATCTGCCAGTTTACCGGGTAATCCTCCGCCGGTTAAAACGCTTTTGCGCTGAACCATTTCTCTTGCCTTTTTGGCCGCTGCCCTTGCCTGTGCAGCCAATATCACTTTTTGGATAATGGTCTTTGCATCTTTTGGATTTTCTTCCAGGTAAGCTACCAACACACGGCTTAAAGTGCTATCCACCACACCCATCACTTCGTTATTACCCAGTTTGGTTTTGGTTTGTCCTTCAAATTGGGGCTCAGGAACTTTTACGGAGATGATCGCTGATAGTCCTTCCCGAAAATCATCACCTTCTATCTCAACCTTTGCCTTCTCAAACATTCCTTCCTTCTCTCCATAGCTTTTAAAAACTCTGGTTATTGATCGGCGGAAACCGGCAACGTGTGTACCGCCTTCTATGGTATTAATATTATTTACATAGCTGAATAAATGCTCCTGGTAACCTGTATTATAAACCATCGCAACTTCCACCATCACATTGCTGTTAACATCATGTCCATCACAATAAATTACTTTTGGCAAAAGTGGATGACGGTTAGCGTTTTTATCCAGCATTTCTACAAATTCCACTATTCCCCCTTCGCTGTAAAAAGTTTTAGTATAAGTGTTTCCTTCCTCATCCTTTTCTCTCAGGTCATTTAATATAATAGTGATCTTTCTGTTTAAAAAAGATAATTCTCTTAAACGACCCTCCAAAATTTCTCTGTTATAAACAGAAACAATAAAAATAGATGTATCAGGCCAAAACTGTACGCAGGTTCCGTGTGTATCGCTGTCTCCAATTTCACGAACTTTATACTGCGGAATTCCTTTAGCATATTCCTGCTCAAACTTTTTACCATCACGGTTAACTACAACATGCAACTTGCTGCTCAATGCATTTACGCAACTTACGCCTACCCCGTGTAATCCGCCACTAACCTTATAAGAATCCTTATCAAACTTACCGCCTGCGTGCAACACCGTCATAACTACCTCAAGTGCGCTGCGATTTTCTTTAGTATGCATACCGGTTGGTATTCCACGTCCGTCATCCTCAACAATGATGGAATTATCTTCATTTATTGTAACCGTTATGTTTTTACAATAACCGGCTAAAGCTTCATCAATTGAATTATCTACCACTTCGTAAACCAAATGGTGTAAACCTTTGTTGCCAATATCGCCAATGTACATAGCGGGGCGCTTACGTACCGCCTCTAAACCTTCTAAAACCTGAATACTATCTGCGCCGTAACCGTTAACGTCTGGAGTGGTAATAATGGGAATCTCGGTTGCTGTTTCTGAGCTCATAATTAGTTTGGAAAAATCCTTTAAAACTTATAATAGGGACTGATGCAAATTTAATAAAAATAATCCCTAACTCCTAAAATGAAAACAAGGGAAATGATTCAAAAAAAAAGATGGATTTGCAAGAGTTTATGAAGAGAATTGTCTTAGCAATGTAATAATATGCTTTGTAAATATAAGTAGCCCGTGTTTAATTTATCTTTATGCTTCTCAAAACAATGGAGCACACTTTACAAATCCTTTCTATTGCACACAAACAACCTGTAATGCAGGAGCAATTAAATATTGTGCAGGAAAAAGAACAATTGGTTCCCGGCTCTGTGAAATATGTGATAAAGCGTTTTCAAAAATTTACAAAAGCTAATATTGAAGATACCGGGATGATGGTTTATAATTATAAAAAAAATGAGCCCTCAGAAAATTTTCTCGAACTTAGATTTTGCCTTACCGGAAATATTTATTGCAATAAGAACAATGCAGCCTGCGATGATTGCAAAATAAATCAATCAAGAAGTTGTAATGAAAAAATTGACACGATAGATATTGCAAGCTTTAAATTTAGTCCAGCTCATTTATCGCAGTTCGTAAAAGGGCTGCGATCAACTAATTTTTCGGATGATGTTTTAAATTTTACACACACTTCTTCTTTCTCCAAAATAGTTCCGCTTTGCGGCAGAACGAGAATGGTTCTTGAGGCATTATTAAATCACAGTTACACCGACAGCCTTGAAAATATTTACATTAATGCTCAAACCCAAATGTTGCTTTTACACAGCATTGAGTGCATAACAGGTGAAAAAGAAGAAAGTTTTACCTGCAAGTTTTTGGCAAACGAGGCAGACAGGGAAAAGATTGCCAAAGCACGTGAAATTTTATTGCAACACATCAGCGATCCTTTAACCATAAAGGCTTTAAGCCGTAAGGTTGCCATTAACGAATGTTATTTAAAAAAGGGATTTAAAGAAATGTATGGCACTACCATCTTCGATTTCTTTCAAAGCCAGCGGATGGAGCATGCAAAATATTTATTGTATGAAAAAAGGCTGAGCGTTACTGATGTTTCTTCTCTTTTGGGCTACTCTTCTATCTCTCATTTTTCTACGGCGTTTAAAAAGCATACAGGCTTAAAGCCATGCGAATTGCTTTTTCATTAATCTGATTTTATTTTCTGATTTTAGAATTTAGCACCAACTGATATGAAGAAATTTCTTTTATCTCCGGGCAAAACTCCCGGACCGGGGTAGCCGCCAGCACGCCTGGTGAAATACCTTTCATCAAAAACATTATTCAAACCTGCTTTTATATTCAGGCTTTTACTAAACCTGTAACTTGCAGAAAGGTCAGTGATAGTATAAGAAGGAATTAAACCATTCTGTCCATTTGCTGTGGGCTTTAGTGTATTATTTGCATCACTAAATGTTTCTCCCACAAAACTTAATTGACCGCTTAGTAAAAAATTCTTATACCCAAATGATAGACCGCCTCTGAAAATATCTTTAGGAGCATTCTCAACTCTTTTGCCTTTAGTAGCAGCATCTTTATGATTTGCGCTGTATTTGGCCTCCGTATAACTATAAGAGCCAAAGGCAATAATATCAGCCTTTTTTATTTTGGTAAAAGCTTTAATAAAATTAAATTCAGCATAACCTTCAAAACCCTTGCTGGTACTGTTTCCTACATTTGTAACCACTGTTGTACCGTTAACTGAAATATTACCAATACGATTATTATACTGCAGATAATAACTACTAACATCAAACTGCAGATAGTTTTTAACTTTCCCTCTGTATCCAAGATCGATATTGTATCCCTTTGCATCTTTTAAATCAGGGTCCACCACATTATTGGTAGGCGGTGCCTGCAAATTGGCAAATTGTATTGGGCGATAGGCCTGGGAGTAGTTTGCATAAACTTCTGTTCCCTTGGTTGGATGATATTCTGCACCTATACCTGCAAGCAAAAAGCTCCGGCTGCGTTTTATATTTTGCAATACAACAGAAGTATTTTGGATAAAATCTTTCCCATTAGCTGAACCCTCCAGCCACTCATATCTTATACCGGGAATGATGATAAATTTTTGAGAAAGGCGAAAAATATTTTCTGCAAAAATCGCTGCATTCCTGGAGGTAAAATTAATATTACGCAGGTAAGGTGCTGTTTGAGACAGGTTATATCCGGTTCCGGTGGAACCAGTAGGCTTGTTATTAGGATCAGCCAAGCGATGGGTGGAGCCTGTATAAAAACGTATGCCACCAGCAATGGTGTTAGCCATTTTGCCCAATTTATATTCAGTGATCATGCGGCTTTCCAGTCCATAATTACGATATTGATCAATATTTAAAGCTCTTGCATTATACATACCTGTACTTGCATTAATGGTATCCTTAACTGTTATGCCGCCAGAAGGCAAAAAGCCCACACTGTTCCTGTCACCAATGGTGGCAAATAGTTTTGTTGTAATTCTTGATCTTTCATTAAACTTGTATGTGGCTGTTATAGCCGGGTTTGTCCATACAATATCAAACCAGTTACGGCTTCTAAAGCTTACTGTAGTATTTTTATTAAATATGGAATCGGTTAATCCTCCAGCCTGCTGGCTACGAATGTGTGAATGCATTACCTCCGCAGTTAATAAAAATTTAGGAGTAAAATTATATGTAACAGTAGCAAATCCTGCGTTGGTATAATACCGGCTGTTTTGCCTTACTCCATCTCCATTTCTATGATCAAAAAAAGAATAATAATTTACTTTTTTGGTTTTACCACCAATGGCATTATAACTATTAAACAACCCATTACTGCCAATAGTTTGCTGGGTTTCAAATTCAAATTTTCTATTTATCTCACTACCGTTGCGTAAAATATAATTTATCAATCCACCAAATTGTGGGCCGTACTGTAATGAGCCTTGTCCTCTTATTACTTCCACTCTTTGCACAGCCTGCAATTGAGGATTGTAATATGCTTCAGGATAGCCGAAAGGGTCTGCGGCAATGTCGTAACCATTTTGTCGAATATTAAATTCCCAGCTACGGTTAGGGCTTAATCCTCTTGCTGCTATTCCTATTTGAATGCCGCTTGGGTCACTTTCCCAAATGTGAATACCCGGAACTTTTGCCAACACCTGGCGCATGGTATTCATTACAATATTGCCTTGTACATTATCAATAACAATTAAGGCCGATTTTTTACCGGCATAAATATTTGTTCCAACAATTTCGGGCATTTGCTGATAATCACTTTTACTGCCCTGCCCAACAACTGTTATTTCGGGCAAATATGATAAATGTAAGCTATCAGTTGTTGAGTCTTTTGCAGGCTTGTGAGGTGTTTGCCCAATTGTATGCAAGCTTGCAATTACAGCAATGCATATTAAAATATTTTTTTTCATAATTATTTTCAAGGTTGCAAATATCCATCAGCCTTAAAAAAATTAATTACGATAAAGGGAAAGTTATTTTCGCAAACAGGAATTAATGGCGCCGGTATTTTTTATAAAGTTTTATAGCAGCCATAAGAATAACTGCAAACATCAGCATGCCCCCAATTGCCCAGGCAATACTAAGCATTTGCTTTACCACAGCCAGCATTACAATTATTATAAGAAATAGTGTGGCGAGTTCATTCCACATTCGCAATTGCTGCGACGAATATTTAAATATTCCTTTTGATTGTTGCTGAAATATTTTATGCAGTGAAAGATGATACAGAAACAATCCGATCACAAAACAAAGCTTTATCAAAAGCCATGTGGGTAAGCTGCCGTACAAATACCAAAGCCAACCGCCAAAGATTAATGTAAGTATTGCAGAAGGCCAGGTAATAATATACCAAAGGCGGTTTTGCATTATCCCTAACTGTTTTAATAAAATGGAACGATCAGGCTCCTGTTTTGCATTTGCCTCAGCACTGTAAATAAAAAGCCTTACAATATAAAATAGCCCTGCAAACCAGGTTACTACAAAAATAATATGTAAAGCTTTTATGTAGAAGTACATTGTGCAGTTATAAAATCATTTCAGTTTTATCTTCTTTAATAGTTTGTATATAGTGCTCAATCGTTTTTACCCAAAGTGGATGGCTGTTTAAGCAGGGTATCATTTCATACGACTCTCCTCCTGCTTTCATAAAAATTTCTTTTCCACGTTCCTCAATTTCTTCCAAAGTTTCCAGGCAATCACTTACAAATGCAGGGCAAACCAC
>JBKJLG010000005.1:0-7069 GCA_046596995.1 Chitinophagaceae bacterium | reverse complement strand
CCTGAAAATAGTGTAGGCAGGTTGATGACTCCCGATTACGTTTATGTACATGAAACCGATACTGTAATCGAAGTATTGAATATAATAAGACAGGTAGGCAAAAACAGCGAAACCATTGATGTTATTTATGTAATAAATGATAAAGGTGAATTGTTGGACGACATAAGAATTCGTGAATTTATTTTAGCTGATCCCGAAACCAAAGTTTCCGAATTGATGGATGGCCGGGTTATATCAATAAATGTAAACGATGACCAGGAGAATGCCAATGAGGTTTTTAAAATGAATAACAGGGTGGCACTTCCTGTTACTGATGACAAAAATATTTTATTGGGAATAATAACAATTGATGACGTTTTATGGATAGCGAATGAAGAGTTTAGTGAAGACATACAGAAGATTGGTGGTACAGAAGCACTTGATGAGCCATACCTTGAAATGCCAATTTTTAAACTTTTTAAAAAAAGAATTACATGGCTTGTGGTTTTATTTTTAGGCGAAATGCTTACAGCAACTGCAATGGGTTATTTTGAAGATGAGATTGCAAAGGCAGTGGTATTGGCATTGTTTATACCGCTTATTATTTCCAGCGGTGGTAACAGCGGCTCACAGGCGTCTACATTAATTATTCAGGCCATGGCTGTGGGTGAGCTAACCATAAGCGATTGGTGGAAAGTTATGAGACGGGAAATTATATCCGGATTATTATTGGGTTCCATCCTGGGATTTATAGGATTTTTCAGAGTGTTGGTTTGGTCACAAATTTTCCCTCAGGTATATGGCGATAACTTTTTAGCCATAGGTTTAACTGTTGGCATCTCTTTAATTGGTGTTGTACTCTGGGGCACTTTAAGTGGTTCAATGCTCCCAATAATTTTAAAAAGATTAGGAGCAGATCCAGCTGTAAGCTCGGCTCCTTTTGTGGCTACGTTGGTTGATGTTACCGGGTTGGTAATTTATTTTTCAGTTGCGTATATTTTTCTGCAGGGAACGCTGCTTAAATAAAATATTCGATAAAATAAAAATATATGTGCGGAATTGTTGGATATATAGGACACCGGGAAGCCTACCCTATTATTATTACCGGGCTAAAACGCCAGGAGTACCGTGGCTACGATAGCACCGGTATTGCAATAATTAATGATGGCTTACAAGTTTATAAAAAGAAAGGAAAAGTTGCAGAACTGGAAGCTACTTTAATTGGCAAACCGCTGAGTGCTCACATTGGTATGGGGCATACAAGATGGGCTACGCATGGCGAACCCAGTGATGTAAATGCTCATCCGCATAAAAGCGCCGGTGGAAAATTAGCCATGATACACAATGGCATTATTGAAAATTATGGTCAGCTAAAACAAGAACTTCAAAACAAAGGCTACAAATTTAAAAGTGATACAGATACCGAAGTGCTGTTGAATTTTATTGAAGAGATAAAGAAAAATAATAAATGCAGTTTAGAAGAAGCATTGCGTATTGCATTAAAAAGAGTTGCCGGTGCATACGTAATTCTTCTGCTTGATGAAGAAAATCCTGATACAATAATTGCAGCAAGAAAAGGAAGCCCTTTAGTGATTGGTATTGGTAAAGGAGAGCATTTTTTGGGTTCTGATGCTACACCTATGCTTGAATATACAAAAGAAGTTGTGTATGTAAATGATTACGAAGTTGCTATTGTAAAAGCAGATGAACTTATCCTTAAAAATCTGGGAAACGAAAGGCAAACGCCATACATAACGAAGCTTGATATGGAACTTGCGGCAATTGAAAAAGGTGGCTACGATCATTTTATGCTGAAAGAAATTTTTGAGCAGCCTTCAACCATTTACGATTGCCTGAGGGGCAGACTTGACGCCACCGCCGGAACGATTACCATGAAAGGCGTGCAGGATAATATTGAGAATTTTATAAATGCAAAAAGAATAATAATTATTGCCTGCGGTACAAGCTGGCATGCAGGCTTAATAGCAGAATATGTAATTGAAGAGCTGTGCAGAATTCCTGTTGAGGTAGAATATGCATCCGAGTTTCGCTACCGCAATCCTATAGTAAATAAAGGAGATATCATTATTGCTATTTCGCAAAGCGGAGAAACAGCGGACACTTTGGTTGCCATTGAAAAAGCAAAAGAGCATGGCGCCATTATTTTTGGTATTGTAAACGTTGTCGGCTCATCCATTGCAAGAGCATCACATGCGGGGGCTTATACACATGCCGGCCACGAGATTGGCGTAGCCTCCACCAAGGCATTTACAGCACAGCTTGTAGTGCTTACCATGATGGCTTTAAAGATCGCAAAAGAAAAAGGTACAATAGAGGAAGCGTACTTTTCAAAATTACTTTATGAACTTGCAGATATACCGGAAAAAGCAGATGCTATTTTAAAAAATATTGACGAGATAAAAGTCATTGCCAAAAAATACAAAGGCGCATCTGACGCATTGTTTTTAGGCCGAGGTTATAATTTTCCCGTTGCATTGGAAGGCGCATTAAAACTTAAAGAAATTTCTTACATACATGCAGAAGGTTATCCGGCAGCAGAAATGAAACATGGCCCCATTGCATTGGTTGACGAAAAACTTCCTGTGGTTTTTGTTGCCACCAAAGATCCATATCATGCAAAAATTGTGAGCAACATTCAGGAAATAAAAGCCCGTAAAGGAAAAGTTATTGCAATTATTTCAGAAGGCGATGATATTATCCCGTCTATGGCAGATGATTTTTTTGTGGTGCCTCTGGCAGATGAAATTGTTGCGCCAATAATCAGCGTTATTCCATTGCAGCTACTCTCCTACTATATTGGTGTTTTAAAAGGCTGTGATGTTGATAAGCCAAGGAACCTGGCAAAATCTGTTACGGTGGAATAAACCCTCTAACTCCCTAAAGGGAGAATAAAAAAATAAAATTATCTTACAACAATATTAAACTAATAGCTCCGCCTTAGGCGGATTAGGGTATGAACATAATAAAAAAGCATCCTGTAAATAATTTAGGTTACAACTTTATCTCTGGTAAGTATTTACCACAAGGGAAAGATGAATACTACCTGCGCAATGCACAAAATAAAAATGGTAAT
This sequence comes from Chitinophagaceae bacterium, assembly GCA_046596995.1. GTDB lineage: Bacteria > Bacteroidota > Bacteroidia > Chitinophagales > Chitinophagaceae > Ginsengibacter. The sequence continues at coordinate 3,996 of JBKJLG010000005.1, read as the reverse complement.
GCCTACCGTGCCCTTACCAGTTCAGAAAAAGAAATATTAATAAGAAACGGAAACAACTCTGATGACTGGAATAAAATTTTAGTCTCTGAAGCATTTGACCCCGGCCTGGTGAAAAACTGTAAATTTTTCGGACTTGTACGCATCGGCAAGTTAGAACCTTTTTATCTTGAGTTTCACAACCTTAGAATGCCTGTGGGCCTATACAACAGTACTATTATCAGCTGCGATTTTGGAGATAATATTTGTATAGACAATGCATCTTATCTAAGCCATTATATTATTGGTAAAGAAGTAATGATAGCCAATGTAAATGAGCTGGCTACAACAAATTATGCAAAATTTGGCAATGGAATTTTGAAAGAAGGGGAAGATGAAAAAGTAAGAGTATGGATGGAATTGTGTAATGAAAATGGCGGAAGAAAAGTTATGCCATTTGATGGTATGCTTGCCGGGGATGCTTACTTATGGAGCAAATACGCAGATGATGAGGAGTTACAAAATAAATTCATTGAGTTTACACAAAATCTTTATGATAAAAAAAGAGGCTACTATGGTACTGTTGGCGACAGAACTGTAATTAAAAATTGTAAAATAATAAAAGATGTAAAAATTGGCACCGATGCTTATTTAAAAGGCGCAAATAAATTAAAAAATTTAACCATAAACAGTGATGAAGACCGCACTTCTCAAATTGGTGAAGGTTGCGAATTGGTGAACGGAATTATTGGCTACGGATGCAGGATATTTTACGGTGTAAAAGCAGTTCGTTTTCTTTTGGCTTCTCATTCTCAATTAAAATACGGTGCCAGGCTCATCAATTCTTACCTGGGCAATAACTCAACAATTTCCTGCTGCGAAGTTTTAAATTCTTTAATTTTCCCGGCACATGAGCAGCATCATAATAATTCTTTTTTATGTGCATCACTTGTAATGGGGCAAAGCAATATTGCAGCAGGTGCTACAATTGGCAGCAATCATAACAGCCGCAGCAATGATGGTGAAATTGTTGCCGGACGTGGCTTTTGGCCCGGCTTGTGTGTCAGTTTAAAACACAATTCGAAATTTGCAACCTTTACAATTTTAGCCAAGGCAGATTATCCGGCAGAGTTAAACATTACAATTCCGTTTAGCCTTATAAGCAATGATGCAGCCAATGATATATTAATAGTTATGCCGGGCTATTGGTTTATGTACAATATGTATGCACTCGCAAGAAATACCTGGAAATATGTAGACAGAGATAAAAGAACAGAAAAAATTCAGCGCATTGAATATGATTATCTGGCCCCCGATACAGTAAATGAAATGTTTGCTGCCATAAATATTTTTAAAGAATTAAACGCTGATGAAAACGGATGTTATTTTATTGAAGGGTTTGAAAACAGCAATCGTAAAACGCAAATTATTAAGCTTCCTGAAGCCCTAAATCTTTTTAATGATCTGATATCATTTTATGGAGTGAATGAACTTATACTGCATATTAGCCAAAACAATTTCACTTCATTTGATGAACTTAAAAAAAGCATCTCAACAAAAATTACCAGAAGTGAGTGGCTAAATGTTGGCGGGCAATTTATAAAAAAAGATTCCCTAAATAAACTTAAGAAAGAAGTAAAAAGCGGTAAAATTAATAGCTGGAGCAAGTTGCATGAAACCTACAAAACGATTGGCGAAAATTACACAGCAGATAAGCTTGAGCATGCTTATACATCTTTGCTCGAAAATTTAAATCTAACTTCTAAGCAATTTACTTCAACACTTTTTAAAGAGCTGTTAAGTAATACTATAGCCACTAAGGAATGGATGTGCAAAGGCATTTATGAATCCCGTGAAAAAGATTATACCAATCCCTTTAGAAAAATGATTTACGATACACAGCAGGAAATGAATAAAGTTATTGGCAAACTTGAAGACAACACTTTTATTCAGCAACAGTTAAAAGACCTGGATGGATTTAAAAAAATGGTGAAGCAAACTATTAAAAAACTGAGTCTGTAAATTTTAATTTGTTTCATTATTATTCTATAAAAAAAGCACCCGATATCGGGTGCTCTAAACATCAAATATTATTAGTAATTATTGTATAGTATCAGTTAGCTTATCATCATCTGAAGAATTTGAAGAATCGCTTTTCATCATATTGTTTAACTTATCCATGTTCATTTTATCCATTCCGTTTTCTTTCATTTTATCTTTTCCCATATCTGTCATTGTTGCTTTATCAAAAGCAACTTTCCATTTGCCGTCTTCTTTTTTTAAAGTATAATTAGTAGTTTGTCCGCTTTTTTTATCTTTTACCGGCACGACAGCTTTATCGTTGGTAATAACCGCTTCACCGTATTCCATGTTATCCTTATCATACAATTTTTCTTTTGAGCTGTCCGGCACCATCGACATGGTCATTTGTATCATTCCAAGCATCGCCTCACTTTCTTTGGTGGCATACTTTTTTGCGCCTTCTATATCTTTTTTACTTAGTGCATCCATAAAACTCATAAGAACGCCTTTAGGATCGCTGCTTCCTGCAGTATTGCAGCCTGCAGTAAAAATTAAAAAAGCTGCCAGAACAAAGATTATTTTTTTCATTTAATTATTTTTTATTTACCCGCAAATGTAAATTTATTTTTGGAAAGCCATAGTAATTCAATGAATATTCTTAAAAGCTTACCCTCTTTATTTCAATACAATGTTTATTTAAAAAAAGATTATCTACCGCTAAGTATTCAAAGCCATTTATTCTATTTGAAGTAAAAGCTATTTTGTTCTCTGTGGCTTTTTCTACAGCCTTACTTACAAATTCAGCACAGTATAATCTGTCATTGGTGGCAAGGTCAAATTTCATATCGAACATAATTCCTTTTTTATACCAGCTCCTTACAATGCTGTCAAGATGTGATTTTTGTTTTTTATCAAGATCAAAACTAAAAATTCCAAAACCTCTGTTCTCTAGGGGATTACAGAAAAGTTCAATTCTGTCTCTTCTAACTTTCTGATCAGGATTCCATTCGCCCCCCATAGTGTGATAAACAAAAATGCTGTCATTTTCAATTGATGCAATACCACAGTGAGAATATGTTTTATCAGTTAACGAAAGCTGTTGTAAGCATTCACTTGTAAAATCGTTTCCTGTTCTTACTATCAGATCACCTTGCCTGACTAAATCTTTAGCTTTTTCAATAGAACGAGTAGCCTTATTATTTTTTACTGCAAGATTTAAAGAGTCGGTATGTCTGTTTACCAGTACATTATCTGTCTGGTGATAATTACAAGAAACTAAACAAACAAAAAGGCAGCCGTAAAGCCACCTTTTATTTATAAGACTTATTTTTAGAGAGATCATTTTTGCTCTTCCATTTCTTTAACCTTCTCTTTATCGTAAGCTTTTATAATTGCTTTAACCAATTTATGGCGCACTACATCTTCCTCATCTAATTCTACCTGCCCAATGCCTTCAATATTTTTTAATATCCTAGCAGATTTTTCCAGTCCGCTTTTTACTTTTGGCGGCAGATCAATTTGCGTAACATCTCCTGTAATAATTGCTTTTGCATTGGCACCTATCCGTGTTAAAAACATTTTTAATTGTCCATCGGTGGAGTTTTGCGCCTCATCTAAAATAATAAAAGCATTATCCAAAGTTCGTCCTCGCATGTAAGCAAGCGGAGCAATTTCAATGGTACGAGTGGTCATATAATAACCAAGCTTATCAGCAGGTATCATATCATCAAGTGCATCATATAAAGGGCGTAAGTACGGATCAATTTTCTCTTTGAGATCTCCCGGCAAAAATCCAAGATTTTCTCCGGCTTCCACTGCCGGCCTTGTAAGGATAATCTTTTTAACTGCTTTATTTTTTAAAGCTCTCACCGCTAAAGCAACTGCAGTATATGTTTTACCGGTACCGGCAGGGCCAATGGCAAAAACAATATCATTCTTATCAATGGATTGCACCATCTTTTTTTGATTGGCTGTACGGGCTCTCACCGTTTTTCCGTT
>JBKJLG010000125.1:0-13053 GCA_046596995.1 Chitinophagaceae bacterium | reverse complement strand
TGGAACATCAGTTATGTCGCCAGGTTTTTGCCATCTGCTTAAAATTTCCCTGCGTTGGTTCCAACTTCCTAAGCGTCCACCCATTTGGTATTTGCCACCATCATCATAGATTTTATTGCCCGATTGAAAAGTGAATAAGAAATTAAAATCGAAACCTTTATAAGTTAATGTATTTTCAAACCCGCCATAAAAATCAGGATTTGGTTTACCTACGGGAACCCGGTTAGCATTTTGTGACGCAGGTGTTAGTTTTATTTTTTTCCCTGTTCCTTTTTCAAGTATTAATTGATCTCCCGTTAATGGATCTACCCCTGCAAATATGGGAAGATAATTAATGCCTAAGGGGTAACCTGCAATTACCCTTGTATCCCCTTCACTAAGGTCTAAGAAATCAGGATCAGTAAACCCTGCAACAGTAAGCACTTTATTACTGTTATGAGATATATTAAAAGAAGAAGTCCATTTAAAATTTCTGCTATTTACGTTTAACGTGTTAACCACTAATTCTACCCCAATATTGCGAACCTGAACATCAACATTAGAGGCTATATTATTAAACCCAGTTGACCTTTGAACAGGTGTATTCAACAATAGATCCTTGCTTTTTTTCGTGTAAAAACTAAGACTACCATTTATTTTATTATCCACTAAACCATAATCAATTCCAAAATCAAATTGTTGTCCTTTTTCCCACGTTAAATCAGGATTTGAAAGTTGTGATTGAACCTGCCCCTGAATGCCGGCATATCCTCCTGTATTATTGTATAATTCAATATACCGGAAATCGCCAATTTCTGCATTACCGGTAAGACCGTATGATGTGCGAAATTTAAGAAAGTTGACAACTCTACTGTCTTTAAGAAAATTTTCTTCAGATACTATCCACCCTGCAGAGATGGCTGGAAAATAACCATATCTTTTATTAGGACCGAATCTTGGAGAACCATCAACTCTAAAACTTGCTCCTACAAGATATTTATCTTTTAACCTGTAGTTGGCTCTTGCAAAATAAGAGATAAAACCAGATTCATTTCTGTTTCTGTAAGCATTTAACGGAGAACCATTACTTAAAGCAGCAGGGGCTAAAGGAGACCATGCTAAGCCTGCTGTTCCTTCAGTATAATAAGGGTTTGTAAATCCAACTCCTCCATCTCTGGGTGAAAAAGAAATTTCATGATATTTTAAAAAATTAACTGCCATGCCCAGGGTTGCATCAATCTTACTATTAGCAGAAATGTTCTTGTTGAATGTGAAATAATTATTCGTATTAATATTAGTGAGTGTTAAATTTCTTTCTGCTGCTGCTGGTAATTGTGTTTGGTTGTACCAACGATTGTATGGTTGCGTATAAAAATTTTCCCTCTGATCGGTACGATCTAAACCAACCTCTGACCTAAAGGCCAAACTTTTTGTGAATTTATAATTTGCGTAAACATTAGCAAATGTGCGTAGCTGTTGATTGATAAAAGTGTTTTGCAATTGCGCTACCGGGTTTATAGAAAGATTTTGTTTTGTTTGGGTTCCAAAATAACTGCCATCTGCATTATATACCGGATAAATGGGCAAGGCCTGAGATTGAGCCCAACCAATTCCTCCATTAAAAGATGTTGGTACTTCATTAGTTTTTGTATTATACATACCAAACTGTACACCCAAATCTAATTTTTCAGATGCGGTATTATCAATATTTGCCCTACCTCCAACTCTTCTAAATTTATTTCCTACCAACACACCATTTTCTTCACGGAATACACCGCTAAAGAAAAAACGTGTTTTTTCATTTCCACCTCTTGCAGAAAGATTTGCTTCATACAGAGATCCGTCACGGGTAGTTTGATCAATCCAATCTGTACTTATTTTTGGATTATAAACATATCCTAATTGTTGTCCTGGTATTTGCTGATTAGGACCTAAAGGAAGTCCTCCATCATTCACTCTTGCTTCGTTATACAATTGATACCACTCTGCTCCGTTTAATAAAGGAAGTTTACGTGTGATACGGGAAGCTCCTGTAATTACATCAAGATTTATTTGTGTTCTTCCGCTGCGTCCTTTTTTTGTTGTAATTAATATAACTCCATTTGCTGCACGTGCACCATAAATTGAGGCAGATGCTGCATCCTTTAAAACTTCAATAGATTCAATATCATTTTGATTGATTGTTGCCAGTGGATTTGTGTTGTTCGCTTTAGTAGCATCAAGTCCGCTGCCAAAGCCAGCCTGGTTATCTCCATTAGCAAAAGGGATACCGTCAATCACATAAAGCGGATCTCCACTCCCTGAGATGGAACTCGTTCCTCGTACCCTTATTCTTACAGCGCCACCAAGCGAACCATTTGCCTGCAAAACTTGTAACCCCGGAGCTCTGCCCTGCAATGCTGCATCAAAACTTGGTAATGGTGTGCTGGTTAAAACTTTTGAGTCAATTTTTGATACAGAACCAGTCATGTACTTTCTTACTTGCGTGCCATATCCAATTACAACTACTTCATTTAATTGAGTATTGGTTGGCGATAAAACTAAATTCAATGTTGCTTTACCGTTTACAGAAAGTTCCTGGGTGGTAAAACTTACTGATGAAAAAACCAATGTGCTGTTATTATTAGGCACTGTAATGGTGTAACTTCCATCTGAATTTGTTTGTGTAGCAGTTGAGGTTCCTTTTACAGTTACAGTTACACCAACTGCTCCTGAACCTCTTGCGTCAGTTACTTTACCGGTAATAGTTTGTTGTGCAAAGGCTGCCTGGCTGCCTAGCAAAAGTATTATTACAGTTAATAGATTTAATGGGTACTTAATTCCCTTTCTCATATGCAATAGTTATTAATTTTTTAGGAATGTGTATATAATACACAAAATAGGCAAATTTATTTAACAGAAAAATTTTTATATTAATCCCCACTACTAATATCATATTTTTCGGAATTAAGGCCATCTTTAAAAATCAAGGCCAGACCATTTTTTCTTTTTCATTTTATATTTATTGTAATCAAATTGGTAAAGCTTACCCGGACGGTGAGGAACGTTTTCTTCAATTTCATCCAGATCCATCAAAAATTCCATTGCGAAAAATTTCTTGCGAAAATTTCTTCTGTCGAGCTTAATACTTAAAATAGCTTCATATAAATTCTGTAATTCTCTTAGCGAAAATTTATTTGGTAAAAGGCTGAAACCTAAAGGATGCTCCTGAACTCTTTTTTGTAATAATTGAAGGGAAATATCAAAAATTCTTTTATGATCAAAAGCCATTTGTTTTACGTTTGCAACATCATGCCAGTGAAGTTCATGATCAAGTATTTTTAGTTTATGGTGCTGAATATTTATCAGGGAACAATAAGCAACTGTTACTACTCTGCCACCGGGGTGCCTTGTAGTTTTACCGAATGTGTGAACCTGCTCAAGATACACGTCATCCAACCCGGTTCTTTGTTTTAAAATTCTGTAAGCAGCAGCATCCAGGTCTTCTTCACGGTTTACAAGATCGCCAAGCAAGGACCATTTGCCAAGGTATTTGTTCAAATCTGACCGCATTAGTAAGACTTTCAATTTATTTTCATCAAACCCAAAAATTACACAATCCACAGATAAGCCAATATGATTAATACTTTCAATATCTGAACGAATAGCTTTTAAAGTTTTAATTTTTTCTCCATTCATAGTTTCTGATAAAGACATAGGTTAATATTTGGATTAAGGCTAAACAATAAAATATCTGCTAATTATTAATTGTGTAAATTAAACACAATATATTATATTTTTTAGAAGATTGAATTATAGGGGGAGAAATTAAAAATAAAAATTAAGAAGTTTTTTGTTTGATTAGATTGTGTAATTTGAAATATTATTAAGTATATGAGATGTTTAAAACCTGTTCCGTTAATATTTTTTTTGGCCTTTTCAGCTCCAGCAATTGCTCAAAATAAGAAAACAAATTCTGCATACAATCACCAAGGCGTATGGCTTTTTGCCACTTATGATAATAATATTATTAAAGCCACTTTTACACCTGATAATATCAAAAATTATGAACAAATATCAAATGCGGTAATAGCAAAGCCATACAAGGTTTATAAAAAGAATGCTTATCCTGTTTCTGTAACTGTAAAGCAAAACAGAGAGATTTCGTTTAAATTTCCAACACATATTTTATCTGTTTTAAGATATTTTGATAGTGGAGACTTTAAAGGCTTTCACTTCACTCTTGGCAAAGGCGAAAAAATATTTGGCTCCGGCGAACGCTCATTACCATTAGATCGCCGAGGATATAAATTAAATTTATACAACAATCCAAATTATGCTTACGGGATAAATGAAAGCAATCTTAATTATTCTGTTCCTTTTATAATCTCATCAAAAGGCTATGGAATTTTCTTTGATAATCCATCTAAAAGTTATTTGGATATTGGGAAAACCAATCCTGATATTTTAGCCTATGGGGCGTACTCGGGTGAGTTAACTTTTTATATCATTCCCGGAAAAAATATTGATGAAATTGTAAGGAGTTACCAGGCTCTTGTAGGAACACAACCGATCCCTGCCAGGTGGGTTTTTGGCAATTTGATGAGCAGGTTTGGCTATAGAAGTGAGAAGCAGTTAATTAGTATTGTTGATAAAATGAAAGCAGAAAAATTTCCGGTGGATGCGGTTATACTCGATCTGTTTTGGTTTGGCGATAGTATAAAAGGTACACTGGGCAATCTTGATTGGGTTAACAAGCAAGCTTGGCCAAATCCTGAAAGAATGATAATGAATTTGAAAATGCAAAATATAAATACAATCCTTATTACCGAGCCTTATATCTTAAATACTACGCCAAATTTTTTGCCTTCAAAAAAATATCATGCAGTAGATAGTGCAGGCAAGTCTTTTTTACTAACCGATTTTTATTTTGGAAATGGAGGGTTGTTGGACTTGTTTAGAAAAGATGCACAAGATTGGTTTTGGAGTAAATACAAACCCCAAATTATAAAAGGTGTGGCAGGGTGGTGGGGCGATTTGGGAGAACCGGAAAGGCATCCAAAAGAGATATATCATAATTTAAAAGATCTTGGTTTTAAACGATTATTTAAGGCTGATGAGGTGCATAATATTTTTGGACATTATTGGGATAAAATGCTTTTTGATAAATACGCAAAAGAATATCCTGATGTAAGATTATTTAATTTAAACAGAAGCGGATTTGCCGGAAGTGCCCGTTACGGTGTATTTCCGTGGAGCGGAGATGTAGGGAGAAACTGGAGTGGCTTACAGGCTCAACTCCCTGTTATGTTAGGTATGAGCATAAGTGGTGTTCCTTACATTCATGCCGATGCCGGTGGATTTGCATTGGGAGATGGTGATCCGGAATTGTATTTGCGTTGGATACAGTTTGCAACATTTACACCCATTTTTAGGCCGCATGGAACAGCATTGGGAGACCTTGCGCCTGAAGTAAAAGATATACCATCGGAAGCAGCATTGTATGATGAACCTTATAAAAGCATTGCCCGCAAATACATTCAATTACGGTATAATCTATTGCCCTATAATTATACGCTTGCATACCAGCAGGCAAAATTTGGCAAACCCCTGGTACAACCACTATTTTATTACGAGCAAGCAGACAGCAATTTATTTAAAGCAGAAAATGAATTTATGTGGGGTAATGAAATTTTAGTAGCGCCGGTTTTAGAAAAAAATGCTACAGAAAGAAAGATTTATTTACCTAAGGGCAATTGGTATAATTTTTTTACTGATGAAAAAATAAACGGAAGCCAATGGATAAATAAGAAAATTGACCTCAATAATATTCCAGTTTTCGTAAAAGAAGGAAGTTTTATTCCAATGTTTATTCAAAATTCAATAAGCAGCACGAAAGATTATACCGGAAAAGAAATTACCATAAAATATTACCCATCGCAAAATAAAACCAGCTATGTTATGTTTGATGATGATGGCCACACAAATAAAACTTTGGTAAAAGGAAATTATGAACTGATAAAATTTGAGGGCCAAACAATTGGCGAAAATGTTATAATTAAAATTACACCAGACAGCAAAAAAATTATTATGGAAAGGAGATTCAAATTGGTTTTGCCAGCCTTCCAGCAAATTATGTCAGTTAAAATAAATGGTCAACTCAGTACTGGTAATGTAAATGATATTTTATTCAACTACTCAGGGAAACCGGTGGATATTGAATTACAATTAAAGTAAATTATTTGAGTAATTCATACACAGCACTTTGTTTGTATGGTATAATCAATTCTTTGGAGGCTGTGATTTCTTTGGTGAAAATATTTTTCATTTTTAAAAAGCCTTTAGTTCTCTCCTTGTAATTTTCAATATTTACTTTGGCTTCAGTTTTTGAAGTATTAAGGACCACCATAATCGTTTGCTTTTCATCAAACCTAAAATAAACATACACGCCTTCAACAGGAATATATTGCATAAATTTACCGGTAGTTAATGCACTAGAAGTTTTTCTGTAATTAGCTAACAGAGCAATATGATCATGAATTATTTTGTCTTTTTGGGTTCTTCCTTCTGCAGAAAATTTATTTAGTAAATCGCCTGCCCATCCCCCGGGAAAATCGAGCCGAACGTAACCATCAGAAGGCCTTGTAAAACCAGTAGTGGCCAATTCATCTCCATAATAAATTTGAGGAATACCTCTGCACGTAAGTAACCAGGTTAAAGCTGATTGATATTTAAGAACATCCTCATTAACTACAGAAAAAAATCTTGACAGATCATGATTATCAAGAAAAATAACCTGGCGGGTTGGGTCTTTATAAACAAAATCCTGTGCAAGGGTGGTATATAATTTATTTACTCCATCATCCCATCCAAAATCTTTTGTCATAGCATCGGTAATTCCCCAAAGCGTTTGAAAATCGGTAGTTCCCTGCAGATTACTTTTAAAAGGAATGCCATAATTGTTTTCAACAAAGTACGATTGATTAATAACCCCATGTACCCATGTTTCTCCAAAAATTGTAAGCTTTAGATATTCATTTTCCAAAGCTTTATTACAACGATTCATAAAATTAAGATCGTTATAAGCATACGTATCTATTCTCCAGCCATCAATACCAAATTCTTCAACCGTCCATATTGCATGCTGAATTAAAAAATTGGCAACGTATGGATTGTTTTGATTTAAGTCTGGCATTTGCCGGGTAAACCAACCATCACTCATTTTCTTTTTTTCAATCTCACTGGCATAAGGGTCAAACAAAACCTGATCTTTATAAGTTGTATTTGTATATTGAGGCCATTGATGCAGCCAGTTTTTCATGGGCAAATCCTGTACTGTAAAATGATATATACCTACATGATTATAAACTGCATCCTGAATTATTTTCATTCCTTTTTTATGGGCTGCATCAATCAAATTTTGGTAAGCAACTTTTCCTCCGAGTCGTGGGTCAATTTTATAGTGGTCGGTAAAAGCATAACCGTGTTCTGTACGATCGGGCATATCATTTTCTAAAACCGGATTAAGCCAAATTGCTGTTACTCCTAATTCCTGTAAATAACTGAGATGATTTTGAATGCCCTGTAAATCTCCACCATGACGATTAAATACTGTATCCCGGTTGAGTGATTGATCTCTCATTCCTGCCACCTTATCATTTGTTGGATCACCATTGCTGAATCTATCCGGCATTATTAAATAAATAAAATCTTTTGAAGTTATACCCATGGCGTAAGAAGAACCATTTCCAAAACGGCGGGGTTTTAATTCATAATAAATGGAACTTTGATCTTTAGGATCTATAAAAACAAAATCAATTTTAATTTTACCCGGCTTTGCAGTTGGTGCAATTTCAAGATCAAGGAAAATATATTTCCTGTTTTCCGGCTTATGAATACTTACAAGCTTTACCCCGGGATGGTTTATCCGAACAGTAGATTTATCAGCCCAAACATTTATTTCATTTTCTGAATGAATCATTATTTGCACTTTGTGCCATTTCATTCCGGTCCACCAATTGGTCGGATAACATTTAAAATCCTGTGCAAAGGATAAAGAAGATATTAAAAACAGGAAAAAAGAAAAAAGCATTTTTTTCATTTTTATTTTATACAAATTTTGTAACGGGAATTACCACCATTTCTTCCTCACCATGTTTTTCCTTTACTATAAAATAACAGAGCAGTCCGGCAATAATCATTAACGCCCCACCAATTTGCACAGCCAGCATGCGGTTATTATCTAATAGATTGCTCATGATCCAACCAAAAAATAAAGAAGCAATAATTTCCGGAAGAACAATAAAGAAATTAAAAATGCCCATATAAACGCCAATCTTATCCTCTGGCAAACTGCCGGCCAGCATGGCATACGGCATAGATAGGATGCTTGACCATGCAATTCCCACACCCACCATACAACCATAAAGCATGTATTTGTTAGTAATAAAACCTACAGCAATTAAACCAGCGGCGCCACAAAACAAACAAACGCTATGTGTTAGTTTTCTCCCTATTTTATTTGCAATTAATGGAATTATTAACGCGAAAATAAATGCAACAACATTATAAAACGAAAGCGTTAAACCGGCAAACTCTACACCTTTTGTATATATAGGATCTGTTTCACTGCTGGCACCAAATATATTACGGGCCACGGCCGTACTGTAATAAAACCACATTAAAAATAAACCAGGCCATGTAAAAAATTGCACCCAGGCCAGTTGTTTCATTTTTGGAGGCATATTTTTTATTGAGCTCATTATTTCGTTAAAACCTCCTCCAAACCCTTTATTGCTTTCCTTAACTTTTTGTTTAAAACCAATATCGGCCGGCGGATATTCTTTTGTAGAAAAAATTGTGTACAAAACAGATAACAAGAAAAAAGTGCCGCCAATGTAAAAAGCAAATTTTACTGAGTCTGGAATATTTCCCTCCACACTTTCCCTTGATACACCCAATAAGTTGGATAGCAACCAGGGCAGGGCAGAAGCGATGCTTCCTCCTAAACCGATCATTAAGCTTTGCATGGCAAAGCCTTTTGTACGTTGCTTCTCCGATAATTTGTCTGCAACGAAAGCACGAAAAGGCTCCATTGCAATATTGCCGGATGTATCTAAAATCCATAGCAATCCGGCAGCCATCCATAAAACACCACTGTTGGGCATTAAAAACAAACAGATTGTACTGAACACTGCACCAATAAAAAAATAGGGTCTTCTTCGTCCCCACCAGGGATGCCATGTTCGGTCACTTAAATATCCTATGATTGGTTGAACAATTAAACCTGTTAAAGGAGCTGCTAAAAATAAAAGGGGAATTTGATCAGGAGTTGCTTTAAGGTATTCGTAAATTGGCCCCATGTTGGCCCTTTGCAAATCCCACCCAAACTGAATTCCAAAAAAACCGAAACTCATATTAAATATCTTCCAAAAATTTAAATGAGGCTTTGCCACCTGCGAGGAAGGTGAGGTTGCAGCAGCAATATTAATTGAATCCATAGCAAACATTTATAAATGGCTGTGTAAAAACTACACTTTAATAAAAGTACATTAATAATTAAATGAAATTGGTTGAATAGAAAATTAAATATGAGAATAATTATTTGTACTCATGCACCAAATAACCCCACGGACCAATATTGTAAACATAAGAAACCATTATATTCTCTTTTTTTGCAGAGAAAATATTTATTGCATTGCCATATAAATTTTTATCTTTTATGGTAAACCTTTGAGGTTGATCAGATAAATTTAAAATTACAGCAACTTTTTGCCCCATCTTCTCCCTTAGGTATGCAAATATTGCAGCATCATTTGCTGTAATTAATTTTTTGTACGAAGCATCTGCAGACAATGCTTTATTTGTTTTTCGAAGATTTAGTAATGTTTTATAAAAGGGTGCCATCTCAAATTTTTTACCCCACATGATTGTATCTTTTACAAAAAACCGAAGCCGTTTTTTATTTAAAACTTCTTGCCCGCTATATATTAAGGGAACACTTTGATACATTGTTTGCGTAAAAACAGCGGCTGCTTTATAAGCTTTACCATATTTTTCAAATTCAGTCCCTTCCCAACTATTCCAGTCATGGTTAGTGGTAAAAAACATTCTGAAAGCTTTTTTAGGAAATGAATTAATGTTTAAGTTAACCACAGAATCTAAATGAGCAATGGAATGTTTTTGTGAATAGACATCTGCCATTGCATTCATCACACTCCAGGTATAAGTTGCATCAAAACCGGTATTATGCAGGCCAGGCTTTTCGCCTTCAGCCAACATAAAAATGTTTTTAATTTTTTTTAATTTGGAAATACATTCTTTCCAAAAATCATCAGGTACCTCTTCTGCAACATCACATCTAAATCCATCTATACCAGTTTGAGTTATCCAAAATTTCATTGCGTTTATCATGCTGTCTCTTAATTCTCTGTTAGCATAATTTAGTTTTCGGGTATCTGTCCAATCCGGATTGGGTGGTATGATAGTTCCATTCTTATCCTTTACAAAAAAATCGGGGTGGTCAGTTATCCAGTTATTATCCACTGCAGTATGGTTTGCCACCCAATCTATAATAACTTTAAAGCCCATTGAGTGTGCCCGTTTAACAAGTTTTTTCCAATCGGTCATTGAGCCAAATTCAGGATTTAGCTGGGTATAATTTTTTACTGCATAATAGCTTCCTAATTCACTTTCATTCATTTTTCTTCCTTCTATACCAATAGGTGTAATGGGCATAAACCATAAAATTTCCACACCCATATTTTTTAAACGGGGCAAATGCTTTTCAAAGTCTTTTATTGTTCCCGATTTTGAATATTGCCTTAGATTAACTTCGTAAATGTTGCTTTGGTAACTCCATGCAGGGTGATGTATTTTCTGTGAAAACCCGATAAAAAAAAGAAAAAAACTTAGTGGGGTTATAACAACTTTCTTTATAATTTTCATAAAAAAGACATTCATAATTTTCGTTTAAGTAAACACTCTTAAAGTTTAAAAAAGTAAGGTAATTTAAAAAATAATAAATATAAAGAAGTTTACTTTAGCCAGGGTTTAAGTTGAATAGGGAAGAATTTAAATATGAGGAAAGTTATAATATAAATTTTTCCATCTGAACCTAAAAAAGCCTCATAAAATAATTTTTACAAGGCTTTTATTGTATCGTGTGACCTGGATTGGATTCGAACCAATGACCCTCAGCTTAGAAGGCTGATGCTCTATCCAGCTGAGCTACCAAGTCATACTTTTTTGCAAAGATAAACTAATACATAATTACACACAACTAACTTATAATATATAGCTCAATTTGTTTTAAAATTAAAGTTGTAAACATTACTTTTGAACAGGAAATATCTAATCACTATGAAAAAAAAAATAATATTCAGCTTAGTTGTATTTGCGATAACAATAAGTTTTACAGCCTGCAAAAAAATTGTAGCCGCTGTTTTTAAAGGAATGGATGTGAGTGTGCCGGAAATGCAATTCACGATTCCTGCAATTTTCGGAGTTGCGCCAGGTGAAATTCCGCTGGGTTCATATCCTTATAAATTTAACTTAGATAGTGTTGTTCGGGCCAATACAGGCGGCGCATTTGGTGCAGGCTCAGTAACTTCAATAAAAGTAAAACAGGTAAATATAAATGTTTCCAATGCCGACCAATTGAACAACCTTGCCAATTTTGAAACAGCTAGAATTACCATTCAATCAAATACAAATAATAATCCTGTTGAGTTTTTCTCGGTAATTTTTGCTGATGTTTTTGCTTCTGCTTACACCAGCCCCAATCCCAGCAATGTGGAATTGCTTTCTTACTTAAAAGGCACAGATATAGTATATAAAATTTACGCTAAAAACAGGAGAACAACGAGTAAGCCACTGGACTTTAAGATTTCAGTAATAGTTAGGGTGAATTAAAATTATTTGCTTTCAATCTCCATTATTTTTTCAAACACTACCTCGTATTCTGCATTGGCATTTTTTAACTGGGCAGTAATTTTTTTGTGCTCAGTTTCTGTTTGTGCAAATTTATTTTTGTCAGAATAAATATCTGGCGTAGCCAAAGAATTTTCTAACACAATTTTTTGCTCATTTAACTTTGCAATTTTTTCTTCAAGCTGCTGAAACTGTTTTTGAATTTTTTGAATTTCTTTTTGGGCTTCTTTATCAATGCTTTTATTTTGTTTTACTTCCTGATTTATCTCTTTTACTACAGGCGGCGGTTTTACTATTTTGCCTTTTTCGTTTTCAGCTTTTATCTTCCTTTGCTTCCATTCTTCCCATTCAGTATAGGTGCCTACAAATTCTCTTATTTTAAGATCTTCAATTTCCCATATTTTATTTGCTGTGGCATTCACAAAATACCTATCATGACTTACCAGGATAAAACTTCCTTCATATTTATTTAATGACTCAATGAGGAGATCAACCGAATGAATATCCAGGTGATTGGTAGGCTCATCCAGCAAAAGAAAATTGGCTTTGCTCACAATGGTTTTTGCTAATGCAACACGTGCTTTTTCTCCACCACTTAATACTTTTATTTTCTTTTCAACATCATCACCACTAAATAAAAAACAGCCTAATAAGGTACGCAGTTCAAGTTCATTTTTTCCGCTGCCCGCATTTTTTAATTCTTCCAGCACATCATGGTTCACATTCAATGCTTCTAATTGGTGCTGTGCATAAAATGAATCATCTACATTATGCCCCCAAACTCTTTCGCCTTCAAAAGTTTCTGCTCCGGCAACAATCCGCAATAAAGTTGATTTACCTTTTCCGTTAGCGCCAATCAAAGCAATTTTATCGCCGCGGTTAATTTCTGCGCCTGTATTTTCTACAATTTTTATCCCGCCTATGGCGGGACCAAAACTTTTAGAAACATGCTTTAAAGTACACAATGTTCTTCCGGGCTGTTTATCAATTGCAAAATTGATCCGCATATTTGGCCGCTCAAGATCAGTATTTTCTATTCTCTCGATCTTATCTAATCTTTTTTGCACACTTTGCGCCTGCGCTGCTTTTGATGCCTTTGCTTTAAACCGCTCAACAAATCTTTCCTGCTGCCTAATAAAATCCTGCTGGTTTTCATAAGCCTTT
>JBKJLG010000083.1:0-4158 GCA_046596995.1 Chitinophagaceae bacterium | reverse complement strand
ATACTTTTTGTAATGCAATAGTTACCTGCATTAACGTTATTTTTCGTAAGTTTTAATGTTGGTGTTATAAAATAATAAGAGACCTCTTGTATCTTATCGAATCTAAAAATAATGGATGTAAAATTGAAGAGAACTGAAAAGAAATTTTAAAATTTGAATTTAAAGATTATTTTTTGTTGATTATTACTTTCATAAAAACTGAAAAGCTCACCATTAATTATTTTCATCTCAGGGAAATTTATTTTAAACAATGTAGAGGTTGGAAGGTTTTGTATTTTTATAGAAACTTAAAAAATAATGGATGTAAAAATTGAAGATAGCTGGAAGCAGGTTTTAAAAGATGAATTTAACAAAGATTATTTTTTGCAGATTGTTACTTTTATAAAAACTGAAAAGCTTGCCGGTAAAATAATTTACCCTCCCGGAAATTTGATGTTTAATGCCTTTGAAAAAACACCTTTTAGTAAAGTGAAAGTAGTGTTGCTGGGGCAAGATCCTTATCATAATCAAGGTCAGGCGCATGGATTAAGTTTTTCGGTTTCCGATGGTGTAACAAAGCCGCCTTCTCTAATAAATATTTTTAAAGAATTAAACACTGATCTGGGTTTACCTGTGCCACCTAATGGAAACCTGGAGCAATGGGCGCAGCAGGGAGTACTGTTATTAAATGCATCATTAACGGTTAGGCAAAATGAACCTGGTAGCCACAGTAAAATTGGCTGGCTGCAATTTACTGACAGCATCATAAAAAAAATATCTGATGAAAAAAATGGCGTTGTCTTTTTATTGTGGGGTAAATTTGCGCAGGAGAAACAATCATTAATTGATGAAACAAAACATCTTGTTTTAAAAGCAGCTCACCCCTCTCCTTTCAGTGCTGATAAAGGCTTTTTCGGCTGTAAGCATTTTTCTAAAACAAATGAATTTTTAATGCAGCAAGGTTTGCAACCCATTGATTGGAAACTAAACTAATTTTACTGCAATGAACTTTGTAAAGGATATTTTGGGAAGAATTTTTGCCCTATGGGCTGCAATTGTTTTTATTGTAACCATAATTCCCACCGGATTAATTATGTGGGTTATCGGCTTAATAGATGAGCCAAAAAGAACAATTGTATTTAGAAAAGTAGCCAAAGTTTGGATATCAATTTATCTTTTTTTAATCGGTTGCAGCCTGAAATTAAAAGGACTTCAAAATTTTAAAAAGGATGAAAATTATATTATCATCTGTAACCATAATTCTTTTATGGATGTATTGGTAACTACTCCGTTTATTCCTGGACCAAATAAAACCATTGCAAAAATCTCACTCTCAAAAATCCCATTATTTGGTTTAATTTATAAAAGAGGTTCGGTATTGGTTGACAGGCATGATAAAAATAGTCGTATCAATAGTTTTGTGCAAATGAAAAATGTATTAGCCGCAGGTATGCACATGGCTATTTACCCCGAAGGGACAAGAAATAAAACTGATAAACCTTTAAAAGAATTTCACAATGGTGCATTCAGGCTGGCTGTAGAAACTCAAACGCGAATTATGCCTGCGATAATTTTTAATACGAAAAAAGCTATGCCGGTAAACAAATCCTTTTTCTTCTGGCCCACAAAAATGGAAGTTCACTTTTTACCGGCAATACAAGTAAGTGCAAGCGATGATTATGAAATGCTTAAAGAAAAGAATTTTAAAATAATGAGTGATTATTATTCCGGCAATACTACAGATCAACAAAGCTACGTGTACGATTAATTTTTAAATCGCGTAATAAGCCAGATTTAGGACTAATATTAATGCTGAAGGACCTGTACCTGCCAACCGGCGATACATTAATTGACATTTGCCAGCAATGCATTTCCCTTGAAATTGATATAGGAATTAAACCAAGCTCAGCACGGCTTATATTATAATAACTGTTTAAACCAATTTGCCATTTTGGTGTAATATTTAATGTGCCCCCAAAAGTTATATTTTGCTCAGCGGTAGTTTTAAATTTTGCATTACCAGGATTAAAAAATCTGTTTAGGGTTAACGAATAAGCAAGATTAACTGACCATGGAATATTAAAATCAGCATACTCGCCGGGGTTATTTCGTATGTACAGCATTTCGTTTTGGTATTCATCCGAGCTATAACCACTGCGCTTGTAATCGTAAGTACTGCGGCTGTTTTGCGATTTACTTTTTGTTTTATTGCCACCACTAAATTGGGTTGACATGGAAACGTTTCCGGAAAGTAATCTCCCCAGTGATAAGGGTTTTCTCTTCCATAATAATTTTTCTATTCTTTGTCCGTTTGCATTTACATCGTATGGGTCAAGTGTAGCACCTGCTGTGAGATTAACTTTATTAAATAAATTGGTGGTTGCATTAACCGAGAATAAACTTAGCGCAAACGAATCTGCAAAAAGATCGTAAGAAGTATTAAAAGTTAAGCCATCTAAAATGGATACTTTTTTTAACCCTCCATTGGCGGTATCTGTTTTGCTTTTTACTTTCATTTGAATATTATTATTAATACCCAAAGTAATGGAGCCGCTGCTGTTAGAAGCATAAGGAAAATAAATATTCCTTTCATCATAATAAGAAAACTCTCTTAACGTACCCGCTACATCTGTTTGGGTAAAGTAATAATTGCGTTTATTAAAATTTGGATGATAACTGAAACCCAGCGTAGGGGTAATTTCATGGCGTATTGCCTGAACTTTTGAATTTTTATTTCGGGAAGCGATCATTCCAAATATCCTGGTAGATACGCCAACGCCAAAGCTCATATCTCTTGCCGTATAAAATCCTTTATTATAAGTAGTATCTAATTTTTTAGTAACCGGATTCCACATTTTTGTTGTTCTTGTTTGAAACCATGTTTCATCATAAGTAATGGAGGGTGAAAACTGTAATGCACCAACCGGGGGCAAAGAAAGTGTAATGGGTATGGCATGATGTGCACCGTACTGCAGTGTATCTTTAATTTGCTTAAAAATCTTCCCGGCAGTATCATAAAAAGAAAACCTGTTTTTTGCTGTACCGTTGTAACCAATGCCTAAATTCTCAAACCATTTGGGCGTGCCTGCGCCTTCGCTTTTTCTAAAAGGATAAATTGTACTTAACGTAAAACCAACATCCGGCAAGTTTACATTTATAATTTTATTGTTTGTGTTTTGATCATGATTTGCAGCAACAGTTAAATTGTATGTTTTGTCTTTCCACCAATCTCCAAAACCTTCCAGCGTACCCGTTTTAGAATAATTGATACTTGATTGTAACTGATTGTCAATATTTTTATAGGGATTATCGGGCACATTACTATTAAAGCTGCTGCTGGCGGCATTTACCCGTGCTGAAAAATTTACTCCTGGTCTTGCTTTGCTGTCAGCCGTATGGCTCCAGTTTATTTGGTAACTCTTATTTTTTTGAAAATCAGGATCGCTTTTAAAATTGTAATGTGTATTTTGGATGTTAAAAGCCAGGTTACCGTTGTAATGATATTTTTTTGTGTAGCGTGGATTTATATTTAACGTCCACCCTCCGTAAGAATATAAATTGCCTTTTAAAATTAAATCCCAATAATCGCCGAACACTTTATAATACCCAATCCCTTCAAGACCCAAACCCAATTGCTGGTTGGATGTAAACTGTGGCGCTAAAAAACCGGAATGCCGAACCTGATTTAGGGGATAAATTCCAAACGGTAAATAAATTGGGAGTGGCACACCTTCAAACTCAGGATGTACTGGGCCAGAAACAGCAAACTTTTTGTTGATAAATTTTATGCGGTTGCTGATAAATGCAAAATGGGGAGTGTCAAGATCGCAGGTAGTGAACCTTGCACGCTTTGCAAAAATAATATCATCGCTTATTTTTTTAATTACTTCGCCATATACAAACATTTCGCCTTGTTTTGTGTAGGTGCTTTTTGTTAACCCTTTTTGCGACCTGATATTAAATTTTATATAATCACTCTGTGATGAAAAATCTGCTTGCTTTAGGGTAGGCAATGCGATGGCTTTTCCCAGGCTATCTCTTTTAATGTACGCCGATATATCGCCTGTTGCCTGATCAAATTCTATTACCGGTGCACTAAGGCTGTTATCTTTATAAACGGTATTTGTTTTTTTGCCATAAAGTGTAATTTTTTTTGTTGGCACTTGCAGTATCATTGAA
>JBKJLG010000200.1:0-11811 GCA_046596995.1 Chitinophagaceae bacterium | reverse complement strand
TAAACTTTTATCAACATCTAAAACCACATAACCAATTTCATCATTTGTTTTTAAATATTGCGCAAGTATGTTTATTTTATTTTTTGATAACTGCGTATTTATTTCGGATAACACACCAGGTACATTGTTGTGAATGTGTAAAATGCGGTGTGTGCCTTCTTGCGGGGGCAGGCTTAATGCCGGTACTGTATGGGAGCCTGTTGTGATTCCTTTTTCTAAAAAATTAAAAAGCTTATTGCTCACATCTTCGCCAATATTTTGTTGTGCTTCTTCAGTGGAGCCACCAATGTGTGGCGTTAATATTACATTGCTTAATCCTTGCAATGGTGTAATGAATGTATCTCCATTTTTCTCAGGCTCCGAAGGAAATACATCAATGGCTGCGCCGGCAAGCAATTCGTTTTGCAATGCAAATTTTAATGCAGCAAGATCCACCACTTCTCCTCTTGCATAATTTATTAAAATGGCACTTTTTTTAAAATATTTAAGATTGGTTTTATTAATTAAATTTTTTGTGGTTGTTAATTCCGGTACATGCAACGTAACAATATCTGCATGGCTTAAAACATCTTTTAAAGTTCTTTTATCTTCTGCATTGCCCAAAGGCATTTTTGTTTCAGCATCGTAAAAAATAACTTTCATTCCCAAACTTTCTGCCAGTACACTCACCTGGCTACCAATATTTCCGTAGCCAATAATCCCCAATGTTTTTCCACGAAGTTCATAACTTCCTTTTGCTTCTTTTAACCAAATACCATCATGCGCCGCTTTGTTTTTATCTGGTATTCTTCTTATCAGCATAATGGAAGAAGCAATAACCAATTCGGCCACAGAGCGTGTATTAGAATAGGGTGCATTAAAAACAACGACGCCTTTTTTTGTTGCCGCCTGCAAATCTACCTGGTTTACCCCAATGCAAAAACAACCAATTGCCTGCAGTTTTTCGGCGGCCTCCAAAACTTTTTTTGTGAGGTGTGTTTTGGAACGAATGCCTAATAAATGAACATTTTTAATCTGGGTTATCAGTTCATCTTCAGATAATGCAGCTCCCATTTTTTTTACAGAAATATATCCTGCATCTGCAAATTTTTTAATGGCTGCATCGCTTATATTTTCTAAAAAAAGTATATTGATCTTTTCTTTGGGATAGCTTGTTGTTTTTTTATCTGCCATATAAATTTTGTACACTAATATTGCAAATATAACCCGTTAACTTCTCGTAATCTTATGTCCTTGTTTTTGAAGAACAACTTCGTAAAGTTTTTGCTATACATAATTTTGTACGCCGGTACAGCATGCCGCAATAACAATGCTCCCACCACTGAAATAATAAATACATACTCACCACCTGCAGCAGGATATATCAGCGAAGCGGATAGTATTTTATATAATAATGCCGCACAGGCGTTTTATGATACTACTTTATTAAAGCGAGGCTTTAATGGCGCTATGCTGGTTGCGAAAAATGGTAAAATAATTTTTGAAAAGTATCATGGCTATTTTAATCAGCAAACAAAAGATACACTTACTGAGCACAGTGCTTTTCACCTTGCATCTGTTTCAAAAACATTTACGGCAATGGCAATTTTAAAACTTGCAGAGCAGGGAAAAGTAAATTTAGATGTTGACATAAAAATATTTTTTCCTGATTTTCCTTACAATGATATAACTGTACGTTCTCTGCTCAGCCATCGCAGTGGTTTACCAAATTATTTGTATTTTATGGAAACACTTGGCTGGGATAAAAAAACTTATTGTACCAATACTGATGTACTTAATTATCTCATCAATTATAATCCACCACAGGCTTACAGTCCCAATAGCCATTTTAATTATTGCAATACCAATTATGCACTGCTTGCCTTAATAATTGAAAAAGTTTCAGGAGAATCGTATGCATCTTATTTAAAAAACACTTTTTTTACCCCGCTTAAAATGAATGATACGTACGTGTTTACGCATGCTGACAGTGCAACAGCAATGCCTAGTTACAACTGGAAAGGACAGCAGGAAGGTATCACGTTTTTAGATCTTGTTTATGGCGACAAAAATATTTATAGTACGGTAAAAGATCTTTTAAAATGGGACCAGGCACTTTACACTAATCAATTGTTTACTCAAAAAAGCATGGATGAAGCTTATACTCCTTATAGCAACGAGCGCCCCGGAATAAAAAATTATGGATATGGCTGGCGAATGAATATTTATCCCAATGGAAAAAAAATAATTTTTCACGGCGGATGGTGGCATGGCAACAATACTATGTTCATGCGTCTTATTCAGGATTCTGCAACCATAATTATTTTGAGTAACAAGTATAACAGAAATGTTTACAAAGCAAAAGAATTGGCTAACACCTTTGCACCATATTTTAAAACAGATGAAGAGGAGGGTGAGGGGTTAAAATAATTATTATTAAAAGAGGAGCTAATTCAAAAAAAAATTATATTTTTCCGCCTTCAAATCTCATAACCCATTTTCCTGAATTACCTCTCTGAATGATAATAATATCAATTTATTAACATTAGGATTTAAAAAGCAGCAGATAGATAAAACTTATTGTCTGCTGAGAGCGGGAAATTATTACTACTAACTAAAAATTGCTTATGACAAAGTTTGCCAAACTCTTATTTATTGCAGCTTTATTTTTCCTTCCGGCATATTTAAACGCACAGGAAAAGAATATAACCGGCACCATAGTAGCCGATGAAGATAACAGCCCGTTGCAAGGCGTTACTGTAACCAACAGAAATACTAATAAAAAAACACAAACCAATAGCGCAGGTTATTTCTCAATTTCTGCTGCATCGGGAAATGTGTTGATATTTACCTACGTCGGTTATGTTCGCAGAGAGGTTACCATAGGGAATGACGCCAGCATCAGCATCAGACTAGTTTCATCACAAAATGAATTAGGGGAAGTAGTTGTAACAGCTTATGGAATAAAGCAAAATAAAAAGGATTTAACCTACCAAGCTATTACAGTAGATGGTGCGGAAATAGCCTCTACCAAAAGAGATAACTTTATTAACTCATTGGCTGGAAGGATACCTGGAGCAATGATAACGGCAACCACTGGTATGCCCGGAGCTTCCACCAGCATAATTTTACGAGGACCCACCTCAATTGATGGTACCAACCAACCCATATTTGTTGTTGATGGGTTGATAATTGATAATAGTTCTATCGAAGCCGGTGACAGGTTACCAGGTGCAGGCGGTTTAGGTTTTCGGAATAGTGATTACGGTAATCGGGCGATGGATATTAATCCTGAAGATATTGAAAGCCTTACAGTATTAAAAGGTCCGGAAGCAACAGCCTTATACGGGTCAGATGGTGCAAATGGTGCAATCATAATTACTACAAGAAAAGGAAAAAAGGGTCGATCAACAGTAACTTACAGCAATTCTTTTCGTTTTGAAAAAGTTTACAAACTTCCCAAAATTCAAACAGTTTACGATCAGGGATCTTTGGGAGTTACTAATAATAATTTAAGAACTTTTTTTGGACAAAAAATTCCGGAAGGCACTCCTACTTTCGATAATATTGGAAACTTTTTCCGTACCGGTATAACACAAATTCATAACTTTTCTGTTGACGGGGGTTCTGATATTGGCACATATCGTTTTACTGCGGGTGCTTTTAAAAACGAAGGCGTGGTTCCAACTACAGGTTACACCCGATACAATGCCAGATTAAATACCACATTTAAATTAAGTCCTAAGTTTAATGTTACCAACAGTTTTGGTTACACACATTCCAAAACAGATAAAGCATTGAAAGGAGCAAACGGATTTTTATTAAGCTTACTTACTTGGCCTGTAGATGATGATATAAGAAACTTTTTAAGTGTAGATGGTAAAAGAAGAACTATTATTGATAATGGTACTTTAGGAGAAGATGAAAACCCATTTTATGATGTAAATTATAATAAAAACTATGATCAAAATGATCGTATAAATGGAAATATGCAGTTGAGTTTTGATGCTGCTAAATGGTTAAACTTAACCGCCATAATGGGTGTTGATTATTTTACAAATACAGGCACATTATTTTACAGTCCTCAGGGCCGTATTGGCAGTACTACAGGCGGAACAATAACACAGTTTATACAAACACAGCGATTAGTAAATGGAGTTTATAGAGCTACTTTTAAGAAAAAAACAGGCAATATTAATAATACAGTTATTGCTGCATTTACTTTTGACTCAAGAAAAGAGCAAATAAATGCTACTAAAGGTGAACGCTTTTATGATCCCACCTTCATAAGTTTAAATAATACTGATCCATTAACGGTTTCTCAACTTACTACTTATACCAATTTTAACCGTATGGGTGCTTTTATAAATTACAATGGAAATTATAAAAACTGGTTGATCATTTCTCTAACAGGAAGAATGGATGGATCGAGCAGACTTGTAGATCCAATTGAGTACAATTCAAAGGACCCCTTCTATTATTACTGGTCAGCAGGATCACGCTTTAATTTCTTTGATGCATTTAAATTACCCAAAGTATTTAGTGCTGCTAGTTTGAGAATTAGCTATGCTACCACGGGAAGAGACCCTAGTGTACCTTATGTAAAAGGAAGAAGATTCAATCCTTCCTTAACCACAGGTGGAGGCTTTGTTCCCAATGTTACCCAAGGAAATCCTAACCTTAGACCGGAATTTTCGAAGCAATTTGAAGTAGGAACAGAAATTAAATTTTTTAAGGGTAGAGCAGGTATTGACTTTGCTTATTATGATAACAGGACAACCGACCAATTATTCTCTTCCCGTTTATCCTATGCATCAGGTGCAATTTTACAATGGCTAAATGGTGGTACCACAGGCAACAAAGGTTTTGAATTCCAATTAAAAGGTTCTCCTGTAAGAAAAACAAATTTTAACTGGGATGCTACCGTTAATTTTTCCCGTAATAGAAATAAGATATATGAAATGCCCGAAAATTTGCCCCAATTTTATAATTCTGATACCTGGGTAGCCAATATCAGAGGCGTGGCACAAAAAGGTGGATCTATTTATAAATTAGGAGGCAACTATATTGCAAAAAATACAAATGGAGATGTTCTCATTTCACCTACAACTGGTTTACCAGTAAGAGTTACGGGTACAGCACGAACTACATTTATTGAGGTTGGTGACAGAGAACCTGATTTTAACATGGGCTTTATTAATTCATTTACCTTATTCAGCAATTGGAATTTATCTTTTAATCTGGATATTAGAAAAGGAGGCGACATTTGGAATGGTACTGAATGGTATTTGTACACACGAGGGTTAAGTACCCGTACTTTAGATAGAGAAACGCCGAGAGTTTTAAAAGGTGTTTTACAAGATGGTTTAGAAAACACAGCCAATCCTACACCTAATACAATTGTAATCACACCTTTATTCCGTTCAGATTATTATACTTCAGGAACTATTGATGCAGATTTTATTGAAAAAGATATTGACTGGGTAAGGCTGAGAGATATTACCCTAAGCTACAAGGTGGGTAAAAAATTGATAAGCAGACAAAAAGTTGTTAAAAGCGCAACCGTCTTTTGCACAGCAACCGATGTATTTATGATAACCAATTACAATGGTGCTGACCCAGCAGTTAACGGAAACAATGGAGCTACCCGGGGCGGTATTGGAGGTATAGGTATGGATTATGGAAATCTTGCAACTCCAAGAGGTGTAAACTTTGGAATTAATGTTCAATTTTAAAAATTATAAGTTTAAATAATAAATATGAGACACATTAATAAATTTATTTTCATATTAATAGCTTTCGCTTCTTTTACAAGTTGCAAAAAGTATTTTGATATTAATGCTGATCCCGGAAGTCCTCAAAACGCTGACCTTGCAGCAATACTGCCCCCTATTTTAGCAGGAAGTGGTGCTCAAATGGCAATTGATGGTGCAAATGCAGCCGTATTAAGCCAAAATTTCACCAGTAATTCTGGAAACATTGGCCATGATATTCACAGTGGTAATCCGGGAGGAACTGCAAATACTGGTTTTTGGAGGGTATTTTATGTTAATCAGGGAACATCTATTAATCTTATTTTAGATAAAGGTATTACGAATGAAAATTGGGATTATGTTGGGGTGGCATACGCTATGAGGGCATGGGGTTTTCAACAGGCAACTTCATATTTTGGAGATATGCCATTTTACCAGGCATGGGATCCAAAAAGAGCCTCCTTTAAATATGATACTCAGGAAGATATTTATCATGGTATAGATTCATTGTGCCGTAGAGCCATAGAGTATTTAAGCAGAACAGATGGAAAAGTTTCTCAAAGTGGTTTAAGCCGTGGAGATATTGTTTACAAAGGCGATCGTTCTAAATGGATAAAATTTGTTTACGGTATATTAGCACGCCAGTACAACAGATTAACTAATAAGAGTAATTACATTTCAGAAGGATACGCAGATTCAGTTATAAAATTTGTAGGGCTTTCCTTTAGTAATAGTGCAGATAATTATCTATTGCCTTATCCCGCAACTAAAAATGATGATTCAAATCCGTTTGGTCCTGCCAGAGTTAACTTTAATACTAATAAGCAATCCCGGTTTATAACACAATTATTAGATGGTACTACATTTGGTACAACATCCTCTCCGCTTATCCCTGCCAACAGAGATCCCAGGTTGAGATCTATGTTAACATTAAGTGCAGATACTACTTCCATTTCTGCCAATATGCCTGTACTTAACGGCGGTTACCGTTTTAATGTATTGGCACAAACCGGGGGCGGTGAAGTAGAAACAGTATTACGTAAAAAACCCACTGTTGTTTACGCTGATAGTATGCCAACAAACACGGGAGGATCATCTACGGCTACACCAACATTTAGCATAAAAGCCGGCCGTTACGTATTTCAAAATAATGCGCCACTTACGTTAATGGCTTATCATGAGTTGCAATTTATTTTAGCAGAAGCGTTGTATAGAAAATTTGGACCAGCTGCAGCTCAACCCGCATACGAAAATGGTGTTGACAAGCATTTTGAATTTGTAAATACTTATGCAGCACTTGCCGGAAACACTCCACCTATAACCAGTACACAAATTGCAGTTTACAAAACTACACCCGCATTTAAAACCAGTGCGATGGCCAATACACTAACCTTGACTGATATTATGCTTCAAAAGTATATAGCTGATTGGGCATGGAATCCTTACGAAACATGGAGTGATGTAAGGCGTTATCATTATTTCGATCTTGATCCGGTAACCAATGATCAGGTTTATAAATCTTTTGTTATTCCCTTTTACAACCTCAATAATCAGGGACCTAAACCTGCCTACCGTTTTTTACCCACCAATTTCTCTGAATTTGATTGGAATGAGGCAGAAATAAGACGCCTAGGCGGATTTAATATAGATTATCATACTTATGAAATGTGGTACAGTCAACCTTAAAAATTAAAATATGAAAGTAAATACATATAAAATATTACTAGCTACATTTTGCATTGGCATTGCTGTATCATCTTGCGAAAAAGCACCCTTACGTAGTACCATAACATTTTTGCCAACTGATAAAGCTTTTGTACGCATTGCGTTGTTTTCACCCAATACACCTGCTGTAATGATTAAGGCAAACGATGTTAAGCTTAACGGAAATACAACTTCTGGTAATGGAGGTTTTTTTCCTGCCACCACAACCTTTCCTGACTATTCCGCCGTACCAGCTGGTAGCACATTTAAACTCGCTTTAGCAAATACGGGAACCCAAAACGATTCTATTGTGCTGTTTAATAATAAGCTTGATATAGAGGCTGGAAAATTTTATTCAATCACATTAGCGGATACAGGTATTAATAGAACTACTTTTTCTATACCGGATAAATTTTTACCCCCGGTTGATAGTTTTTTAAGTGTAAGACTTATCAATGCAATGGTTGGTTCTACACTAACTCTTATAAGAGTAGATTCAACTAGTGCTACTGATTTTGTTAGAGATACGCTTGCAAGAAATATTACTTACAAAGGAACATCGGGTTTTATTGCTGTTAAAACATTTACGCTTCGTGCCTTTATAAGAATAAGAATTGTATCCACCATAAATGGAAGAAGCTATGGTACTCCCCAAATACCACCGCAATCTCTTGCCACAGGAAGCAGGAGAAGTATAACTTATTACGCTTTTGGTTTTGAAGATGGAACCATTGCCCCATACTTACCAGCATTATCTGCACATATCACCAATCAATAAAACCTTATTATGAAACAAACATTGCTAAAATATTTTATACTGCTTTTTGTTGCAGCTGGTTTATTTAGTTGCAAAAAAGATAATAATGCAAATTCTTCAACCAACCTTACTTTAGATGCGTTTATTAGTGCAAATCCTCAGTTGTCCCTTTTTGGCAAGGCATTAGATAAAGCTGGGCTTGAATCTTTTAAAAAAGGTCCCGGACCATTTACCTGGTTTGCACCAACCAATGATGCATTTACGTCGGCATTAGTAACAGAAGATCCATTAAATAAAATGACGTCCGGACAAGCAAATTTTTTAAGGCTTTATCATCTGGTAAATGCTTCTTTAAAAGCAGAGAATCTGGTTGCAGTAAATAGTGTATCAAGAACAACACAATTAGGAACTGCAAATCCTGTTTACTTTGGCAGTGTAAATAATGAGACATACATTAATGGAAGCAAGTTAACCAGCAGAGATAATCTTGTGTCTAATGGATATGTTCACATTATGAGTCGCTTAAACGTTCCTCCAACTTTAAGAGGTAACCTTCAAAGCATCTTAACATCAACTGGTCAGCATACATTATTTATACAGGCATTAACCAAAACCAGCTTGTGGACACAGCTTGCAACAACATCTGTATTTACCATTTTTGCACCTACTGATGCTGCTATGATAGCTGCTGGCTACACGAGTGCCGCAATTACAGCTGCTACAGGAACTACACTTACAACGTTAACAACAGCAATGCGCTATCATTATATTTTAAATATTCGTCTTTTTACAAATGATATGATCAGAACCAGTCTCCCTCCTACCGCTGCAGGAACAAAGTTTACAATAACCCCCAGCGACAACGGAACAAAAGTAAAAGGAAAAACTAATACGAGTCCTGCTATTATTACAAAATCAGATAACCTGGGTACAAACGGAGTGGTACATATAATTGATACAGTTTTAAAACCTTAAATACATATTTTAATTATTTTCAATGCCGGTTAAATTAACCGGCATTTTTATTTTAAATTGCTCCCATGTTAGCATTGTACAAAATTTTCAGCTTATTCTTTTTTGCAAATATTAATGCTAACCAAACTGACACCCTACCTAAAAAAATTTCCGCAAATCTGGATAACTGGAGCAAAAGCAATCCTATAGAAAAAACTTTTTTACATACAGATAAATCAACCTACATATCAGGAGAAACTATTTGGTACAAAGCGTATGTTACCTTGTACGCAGAGCCAACCTTTTTAAGCAAAATAGTTTATGTTGACCTGGTTGATGAAAAAGGAAAAGTGATAGAAAAACAAATGCGGCCACTTGAAGCTGGTAATTCATTTGGTGATATTATTATACCTAAAAATTTGACAACAGGTAATTATACTCTAAATGCTTATACCCTTTGGATGCTTAATTACAAGCCTTTTGTTTATAAAAAAAATATAAGAATATATAGCAGCGATTACAAACCTTCGGTTTGGAAACAAGAAAACAATGATTTTAAAATTTATTTTTTTCCTGAGGGAGGAGATTTAGTAGATGGCATTAAAAGCACTGTTGCATTCTATGCTATAAACAATCAAGGCATACCTGTGCAAGTTTCCGGTACAATTAAAGATAAAACAGGTAAGCAACTATCCACTATCTCTACCACACATATGGGATATGGAAAATTTGAACTTACACCTTCTGATAACGATGGTTTTACAGCTACTGTAATTTACAATAACACCCAAAAAGATTTTGCATTATCACCACCCAAAAAAGAAGGAATAGTTTTAACGGTAAACAATACAAATAACGCAAGAACTTTTATACAGGTTCAAAGAAATGAGAATGATAAAAGTTTACACAACGAATTACTGGTAATAGCGCAAATGTATGGCAAGCCAGTTTTTATGGGTAAAGTAAATTTTGCTGAAGATGCAACAGGTATGTCTGTTATAAAAAAAAATTTGCCGGCCGGTATTATGCACATAACTGTATTTGATATGGCGGAAAATCCTTTAGCAGAGCGCCTGGTGTTTATCAACAATTATGATTTACCAGTATTGGACGTCATTACAGATAGTTTATCAACTACTAATAGGGGTAAAAATAAATTCCGATTTGATCTTTCAAAATTTTCATCTCCATCTGTTTCTGTTGCAATTACTGATGCAGATTTATCGGGCAAGCCCGGAGTAGAAGATAACATAGTATCAAGCTTATTACTTACATCTGATTTGAAAGGAAATATTTATCAGCCGGGTTATTATTTTCAAAATAAAAATGCTGATATTAACGAACACCTGGATCTTTTAATGCTCACCCACGGCTGGCGAAGGTTTAAATGGCAGGATGTGCTAAGCAATAAAATTGCATCTATACAATACCCAATTGAATCCGGTATAACCATTAGCGGAAAAGCAACAATACCGCAAAGCTCTAAAGCAATTGCCGGCGGACATGTAGATATTATCACCAAAGGAGAAGACTCAACCACCATACTATCAAAAGCAGCTGTGAATGCTAAAGGGGAATTTTTGATTAATGATCTTAATTTTAAACAAAAGGCCACGCTGTATTTTCAAGGCTCCAAAACTTCAAATCAAAATGCCAATGTAGATATTATTTTAAATAAATCTTACATAGATACTTTAAGGCGGTCATCGAGCATTCCAGATATTGATCTTGATACTTTTACTGTAGCCAATTCAGGGGGTAATAAATTATTTACAACCATTTCGCAGGAAGTTGAAAAAAATAAAGTTGTAACACTTACAGAAGTTAAGATAACAGCAAAAAAAGTATCAAGAACGGATTCATTAAATGCAGCTTATGCCAGCGATATGTTTCAAATGGGGCAGAGCCTTGAGGTAACATCGGGTCATTACTTAAGTGTATGGCAATTTTTAAGAGAACAGGTAAATGGATTAGTGGTAGAAGGTAATCCCAATGATCCGAATGTATACTTTACAAGATTTGCAGGACAATCCCCCGTTGCCGTAGATGAAGAAGGAACCAACCAGGCCGGTGGTATGGAAGCAAATGGAATAACATATTACCTAAATGAAATCAATGTTTCTAAAGATGTTATCAATACGCTTCACCCAAGTGATATAGCATTGATTAAAGTGTTTAAAGGCCCGGAGGGAGCAGCGCTTGGTACCAATGAAGGGGGAATAGCTATTTATACAAAAAAAGGTCTTGTGGATAAAATACGGACGGGAGAAAAAGGTTTTTTTAAAGAAACAAAAATTGGTTATGCCGTAACTCGAGAATTTTTTAATCCTGATTATGGCGTAATAACAGATGCAACACCTGATAATAGAAGCACACTTTACTGGAACGCAAATATTAAAACTGATAAAAGTGGTTTTGCTACTCTACGTTTTTATAATAACGATATTACAAAAAAATATAAAATCGTTATTCAGGGAATTGACAAAACCGGTTCTTTAATTTTTAAAGAACAAATTTTTCAATGATCTTTTTAAAATAACCTTTTACTAAGCATTTCCAAAAAACATATAGCACAAAACAATTGAAGTAATAATCCCTGCCAGGTCGGCAAGCAGCATAGAGCCGATTGCATAGCGTGTGTTTTTTATAGAAACTGCTCCAAAG
>JBKJLG010000122.1:0-2627 GCA_046596995.1 Chitinophagaceae bacterium | reverse complement strand
TCAGATTTTATTTCCCGGTTTTGTTGAACCAATTCTTCCTGTTTATCCCATGCAGATTTGTAATCAATTATTCCAAGATCAGTAAAATGTATTTGCTGTTTATCCAAGTAAATATTTTGTAATAAGTGTAAAAATAAAAAGTAAAAACCATTTTTGATTTTTGAATTTTTAATTTTGACACATGCAGGAAGA
Organism: Chitinophagaceae bacterium; assembly: GCA_046596995.1. Taxonomy (GTDB): domain Bacteria; phylum Bacteroidota; class Bacteroidia; order Chitinophagales; family Chitinophagaceae; genus Ginsengibacter. The sequence continues at coordinate 2,435 of JBKJLG010000122.1, read as the reverse complement.
AAATATTGAAGAAGAATTAACGGAGGAAGCCGACGAACTTTTTGAGCGCCTTGTAATTATTGTAGATAAAGGTCAGGAGCCATTACGAATAGATAAATTTTTAATGCACCGCATTGAGCATGCTACAAGAAATAAAATTCAGCAGGCAATAGAAGCAGAAAGAGTTTTAGTAAATGATAAACCCATAAAATCCAACCACAAAATAAAGGCAGGAGAAAAAATTGTTGTTTACGAAAGCCGCATTCCTGAAACAACAGACATCATCCCGGAAAATATTCCCATAAATATTGTGTACGAAGATGATGATGTAATGGTAGTAAACAAACCCGCCGGTATAGTAGTGCATCCGGGCAGCGGCAATAAAAGCGGAACATTAATAAATGGCATCGCATATTACCTCAAACAACAAAATCCTAATCTTGATGAAACAGAATTATCCAGATTTGGATTAGTGCATCGCATTGATAAAAACACAACAGGTTTATTGGTGATTGCAAAAAATGCAAAAGCCATGACACATCTTGCCAAACAATTTTTTGACCATACCGTACACAGAAGGTACATGGCATTGGTTTGGGGAGATATGGAAAATGAAGAAGGAACAGTAAAAGCGCATGTGGGCAGGCATCAGCGTTTTAGAAAATTATTTACCGCTTACCCGGATGGAGAACATGGCAAAGAAGCCATAACACATTACAAAGTTTTAGAGCGTTATAACTATGTAACCCTTATTGAGTGCAGGCTTGAGACAGGCAGAACCCACCAGATACGGGTGCACATGCAGCTCATTGGTCACCCGATATTTAATGATGATTTTTATGGCGGTGACAGAATTGTAAAAGGCACCGTGTTTACTAAATACAAGCAGTTTATTGATAATTGTTTTGCCATTTGCCCCCGCCATGCTTTACATGCACAGCAACTGGGCTTCATTCATCCAACAACAAAAAAAGAAATGAAGTTTGAAAGCGAATTGCCTGAAGATATGATGCTGGTAATTGAAAAATGGAAAAAGTATAGTGAGCATAGAGAGTTGTAGGATGTGGCGCTTTACTGTCCCATCGGGGTTTTCACAGCATAAACTACAAATAGAAAAATCTAACAGTGAAACCCCGATGTATAATTCGATTGGTATAATCATAAATTTACCCCCCAATTTCTTTAACGCTTAAGCAAGCATCGGGGTTTCATTTCTGAAGTTACATAATCAGAAGTTTGTGATTTTGGGAAATGAAAACCCTGCTGGGACAGAAACTTTCACATTTGTAAAGAGGACTAAACTACACCAGAAATCGAGAATTTTTATTAACTTTAGCATCAAAATTTATATGGATACAAAAGATAAAAAAGAAGATATAATTCAAACAATTCAATCTACAAGTGATGAACAACTGATTGAAGAAGTATATGATCTGTTACACACAAATCAATCCATAGAAAATATTGCAATTCAAAATCTTCCACATGAATTGCAGAGCAAAATACATCGTGCAATAGATGATTATAAAAATGGCAGGTATATTACTCATGACCAGATGAAACATAAAGTAGAGCAATGGCTTACCAAATAGTTTGGTCTGCCGAAGCTGAAAACGACTTTAAAAAAATCGTTTTATATCTTCAAGAAAACTGGTCTTTACAATCTTCAGAAAAATTTGTCGTTCAGGCATACAAAAAGATAAAGAAGCTTTCTCTTATGCCTTCAATTGCAAAACCTACGAGTCAGCAATCAATTTACATGTTTAAACTCGACCGCAAGAACGTGCTGTTTTTTACAGTTGATGAAAAATATCTGGTTCTGCTTAGCATATATCCCTACAAGAGAGATATAACCAAAAGCAAATATTATTAATCAATAATATTTGCTTTTGGTTATATCTCTCTTGTAGGGATATAACCAAAAGCAAATATTATTAATCAATAATAAAGCCCTCCGGTAACTACGAAGCTAAAGCGAATATTCTCCCAGTACCCTGATGGGTATTGGATTGAAGTAAACAGTGTTCCCAATAAATAGAACTTATTAAGATCGGTTTTAATTTATGCCGGCGACCAACAATGGTGGACACCAAAAACGAATTAAGAACTCATCTTAGCGCAGCTATCAAACCCTTTACCTTACAAAATCAAACAGCGTTGCTGTAAATATTCCCCTTTCTCTTTTTTTAAATATAGCTTTCCAGTTACCATTGTAACGAATTAAAGAGGGAACAAGATAATCGCTGAATTTTGTAAGCTCTACCTGCATTTGTACATTAAAATCATACACCCCGGCATCATAGCTTAACGAATAATTGCGGGCAACTATCTGAAAGGTGCTGTCGTTAAACCATGTTGTCATTTCATCAATTACCACATTGCTTTTTTTACCTTCTTTTACTTTTATTTTAAAAACATAGCAATTGGTTTTATTGTACGTATCCACATCAATACTC
>JBKJLG010000010.1:0-2884 GCA_046596995.1 Chitinophagaceae bacterium | reverse complement strand
TTCTCACTCAAATATAAAAACCAAAAGAAGGTTTTTACCCAATTTACAAACCAAGCGTTATTTTTTAGCAGAAGAAGACAAATGGGTTACGCTTAAAGTTTCAACAGAAGCAATACGTACCATTGCAAAAAACGGATTATTCAGTGTTGTTAAAAAATTGAGGGCTGAAGGGACTAAGATATAAATTTTAAAAAATTATTTTATATGGCAAAGAAAGGCAACAGGGTTCAGGTTATTTTAGAGTGTACTGAGCATAAAACATCGGGTTTACCCGGTACAAGCCGCTACATCACTAATAAAAATAAAAAAAACACACCTGAGCGTTTGGAATTTAAAAAATTCAACCCTATCCTTAAAAAAGTTACTGTTCACAAAGAAATTAAATAAACCATGGCAAAAGCAGCTAAAACAGCGATAAAAACTAAAGATCAAAAAGCAGCATCAGAAGCTAAGAACTGGACAAAAGTTGTTCGTACAGTTCGCAGCCCTAAATCCGGCTCATATACTTTTAAAGAAAGTATTGTACATAAGGATAAAATAAAAGATTTTTTAGCAAGCTGATTTTTATTTGATATAATTTATAAAAGCTATCCCACAAATGCGGGATGGCTTTTTTGTTTAGCCCAAACTCCTAAAAGGACTTAAGAAAAAAGAGTAATAGATTTGAATAATAATTTTTTAAATTTTGTGTGGCATGGGCATATTTGATAAACTTTTAGGTAAAAAGCAAAATAAAGAAACGCTTGATGAGGGCTTGCAAAAAACCAAAGCAGGTTTTTTTGATAAGATAACCAAAGCCATTGCCGGCAAAAGCACTGTAGATGAAGAAGTACTCGATAATATTGAGGATGCCCTTGTTAGCGCTGATGTGGGTATTGATACAACCATAAAAATAATCAACCGTATTGAGCAGCGGGTGGCAAGAGATAAATACATAAACACATCAGAACTGAACGCCATTTTAAAGCACGAGATACAATCTGTTTTAGTAGATGGAGCAGAAGATTCTTCTTACATAAATTATGATCTGCCCTCAGGGCATAAGCCCCATGTAATTTTAGTGGTAGGTGTAAACGGCGTTGGTAAAACAACTACCATTGGTAAGCTGGCGCATAATTTTGCATTAAATGGCAAATCGGTTTTATTGGGTGCAGCAGATACTTTTCGTGCCGCAGCGGTAGATCAGTTAACCATTTGGAGTGAGCGTGCAAATGTGCCCATTGTAAAACATGCTATGGGAGCCGACCCCAGCGCTGTAGCCTTTGATGCTGTACAAAGTGGCATTGCAAAAAATGCCGATGTAATTTTAATTGACACAGCAGGCAGGTTACATAATAAAATACATTTAATGGAGGAGCTTAGTAAAATAAAAAGATCAATTGATAAAATAATGCCGGGTGCGCCACACGAGGTTTTGCTGGTATTAGATGGCAGCACCGGGCAAAATGCGCTTGAACAAGCTAAGCATTTTACAGCCGCCACTGATGTTACAGCAATGGCGATTACAAAACTTGATGGTACTGCAAAAGGCGGAGTGGTGCTGGCAATTGCCGATCAGTTTAAAATACCGGTAAAATTTATAGGCGTGGGAGAAAAAGCAACCGACCTTTTGGTTTTTAATAAAAAAGATTTTGTGGATACGCTTTTTGATATGGGAATAAAATAAGCTAATTGCCAATCCTGATGTTTTCATCATCCAAACCAGTTTTGCGCTGGCGTGCCGCTTTAACAGTTGAGCTGCCAAAACGGTAAGTGAAATTTACTCTAAGCTGTGTACTCTCTCCTCTTAATTTAAGATGAAGATATGCGCCGCCATAATCACTGATGGCGCTGTATCTCAGGGTTTCAAAAATATCAGTATAACTAACTTTTATATTTCCTCTCTTTTTAAATAAGCTTTTTTGTATGCCTGCATCCAGCGTGCCCAGCGCATTATTTTTAAAAGTGCCACTAAAAATATTGGGTGAATTGTAAAAGCCGGAAAGCTCAAAAGTGAATCCCGGTTTTATAGTAAAAGTTTGCTGCCCAAATAAGGTGTACGCATTAATGGCAAGATCTATTTTTTTGCCGGCGCCAAAATCTGCTTTGTATTTAGAGTGAAATGCATTGGCGTTAAAAAATACATTCCACCATTTTGCAATGGTAAAGGGTGCACTTATGTTTATGTTATAAATATCCTGGCTGGCTAAATTTTTTACGGTTCTGAATATTCTGTTTTTATCAGTAGTATCAATTATGCTGGTACGGTAATCAGTTACATGGCTATAACTTAAAGCAGTGGTGAATTTATTATTGTACGTATGACTTACTTCAAAGATATCAGTGTATTGCGGGCGCAAAAATGCATTCCCTTTTTGATAGGTGAGTTCATCAATTTTATCTTCAAACGGATTTAAGTCAACATAATTTGGACGGTCAATTCTTCTGCTGTAACTTAAATTAAAAGCGTTTTTCTCGTTAGGCGTATGGCTTATTGCACCACTGGGAAAAAAATCCACATAGTTACGCTTAACATTGTTATCAGGCTGTGGAGTATTGCTGATTAGGTTTCCTTCGCTTATTGTATTTTCCATACGTACCCCGGCTCTTATGCTCCATGTTTTGCCTAACGGCGAATTGAAATTTACATAGGCAGCATTTATATTTTCAGCAAAATTAAATTTATTGCTGCGGTTAACATCCAATGTTGCATTGCCATTCACAACATTGTAAAAATCAAATATGTTTTTTGTTTTTACATCAGAATATTTTCCTCCTATGCCAAATTTGCCTTTCATAAAGGGTGTTTCAAAATCAATTTTTACTGTATTAATTTCAATATTAACCGGGGTATTGTTGCTAAAATTTTTTTCCTCTATTGAAACGCCTGAAGGGGTTTTGTACT